>JAZPXM010000061.1:0-6752 GCA_045543675.1 Acutalibacteraceae bacterium | reverse complement strand
CTTTCCTACCACAGGGGTCTTTTTTGTGCTGTCCGCACAAATTGGAGCAGTTCACAAAGCGGTTTTCTCTTTTTGCTTATTCTGTTGGTACAGCGGGTTTCACAACGTTATCAAAACATACGGTAAACAGCCCCGTTGCGTCGTCAAAACGCCCGTTGGTGCTGTCTGCATTCATCACAACGGCAATCAGTTTTACCCCGTCGCGTTCGGCGGCAGCGGTAAGACAATATCCCGCTTCGTTGGTGTGTCCCGTTTTCAAACCGATAGCGCCGTCAAACAGGTAGCGTGTATCGGTACGCAACAGATAGTTGGTGTTATACCACGTTGCACCCGTTTCACCCGACAAGAAGGTGCGGGTGACCTTTTCTTCTGCCATAACTGCGGCAAGGGTGGGATTTTCCAACGCCGCTTTGCAAATCAGCAGCATATCTGCGGCGGTGGTATAGTGGTTGGCGTTGTGAATACCGTCGGGATTGACAAAATGGGTGTTTTTGGCACCGAGAGATTGCGCGGTTTGGTTCATTTTCTCGCAGAATTTCGCGATAGCCGCTTGCGCAGACAGGTTGCTATCGCCCGCAATGATGCGTCCGACGTTTGCAGCAGCGGTGTATGCCGCGTCATTGCCCGAAGGCAACATCAGCGCTTCTAACAACGTCTGTAAATTGAGACGGTTGCCCATACGTAACCAGGCACGGCTGGATTCGGGGTCAATCATCAATACTTCGTTGCCCACCGTAAACACGGTGTTTTCATCCGCATACTGCAGCGTTACCAACGCGGTCATCAACTTGGTAGTACTCGCGGGGAAACATTGCTTGTCCGCATTTTTGCTGTACAGCGTTTTATTGTTGGTGGCATCGTACAACACGATATATTCTGCGGAAGTATTATTATCCACAAACGTCTGCGGCAACGGCAGAGATACTGTCGGCAGGGCGGGCGTTTGGGTCTCGGTCTCGGGTGTGCTCGGTGCGGGCGTTTTGGCGGGACGCAAGGTAAGGCACAATACGATGGTCAGCACCAACGCCGCCAACACGCCGATAATGGCAAGTATCGGTTTTTGTTTGTTCGTTTTTTTACGTCGTCTATAATAAGAAGATTTTCGTTGCATCTGTTTTCTTCCTTTGTTTTGATGTCAACATTTATTATAGACGATATACATCCAAAAGAAAAGACTTTTTTAAAAAAATATTACATAATGGTAGTATGGGGGTAATAATGCGCCAAAATTTCCTTGTAGGTGGCGCCTTGTTCCGCCATATATTTAGCGCCCGCCTGACTCATACCGACGTTGTGACCGTATCCGTGAACGGTGAAGGTAAAACCCTTATCGCTATATGCCACCGTAAAACACGGAGACCGTAACGACAGCGCCGTGCGCAAGGTGGGTCCCGTAAACGCCGTGCCACACACGCTTACCGATTGCACAAAACCGCTGTCGGTGGTTTTTATATCCGCAAACCAATTTTCGGGTGTGTCGGTGGGAGAAAAATCAGCGTTTGCGGCTTTTAGTTTCTCGACAAGGTCATCTTTGCTGACGGTGACGGTGGTGGCGTAGCCGTCGGCAAAAAGGTCACCTGCGCTGTCTACGGGGGTAAGATATGGATACTCTCCGCCCCAAACGGTAGCGGCGTTTTCGGTCAGCCCTGCGCTTATGGCGTGGTAGCAGGCGGTGATGGGCTCGTTTTCATATAAGATGCGCTCTCCTTTAACCGCTTCCACCGCTTGTTTCAAAACGCCGTACCACGTATCGTATTGGTCGCCGAACCGTTCACGCATCCCCGCTTGTGTCCCTTTTGTAAACAGCGTTTCGGGTACGTTGGAAAAGATGCCGTCTGTGGCGGCGGCACGTTGCTTACAATAGTACGTGTAGGCGGCAACCGCCTGTGCTTTTAACGCTTCGGGCGGGGATGACGGCGCCATTTCACAAGAAACGATGCCGATCAAAAAATCGGTTTCCGAAAAGGTGAGCACTTCATCCGTTTGGGTGTTTTTTACTTGAAATACGGCGGTTTTTTCAGGTGGTGCAGGTGTGGGGACGACAGGTTGAGTTGCGGTGCGATTAAACGCGGCAAACGGCGTTAAAATCAACACTGTCACCGAAAACAAGGCGAGCAGGACGTATCCTTTCATTTGAAAATCCCCCTTTTATTGTTGACTTTGTTTTTGAAATAGGATATACTAAAGTATCTATAGTTGCTTTTAGACGCTTTTGTGAAAGCGAGGTTTTAACGATGAATAAAGAAAACGTCAATATTTCGGGCACCACCTTGTCCAATTTATGCGAGGAAAACCGAAAAAATAACCATATCCCCCCCGAAAGATTCTCCCGCTACCACGTTAAACGCGGTTTGCGTAACGATGACGGTACGGGTGTTATGGCGGGTCTCACTAAAATTTGTAATGTACACGGTTACGTGGTAAATGAG
Source organism: Acutalibacteraceae bacterium (assembly GCA_045543675.1). GTDB lineage: Bacteria > Bacillota > Clostridia > Oscillospirales > Acutalibacteraceae > URNF01. The sequence continues at coordinate 4,323 of JAZPXM010000061.1, read as the reverse complement.
GGCGAAATTTCGCCTGTTCCCGGTCGCTTGACCTATCGCGGCTATGATATTGAGGATCTGGTTGCGGGCACGACGGCAGAGGGTCGCTTCGGATATGAGGAAGTGGCGTGGCTGTTACTGTTTGGTAAACTGCCGACGACGGAACAGTTAAACGCATTTATTGAATTGCTTTCCGAATACAGAGAACTGCCCGAAAACTTTGCGGAAAATATGCTGGTGCGTATGCCGTCTCCCAACATTATGAACCAGATGAGTCGCGCGGTGTTGGCGTTGTATGCGGAGGATGATGACCCCGATTCGCTTGCAGACGAAAACGTGGTACGACAGTCGCTGAGTTTGCTTGCTAAGATGCCCAGCATTATGAGCCACGCGTATCAGGTAAAACGCCGTTATTACGATAACAAGAGTATGTTCTTCCACCCGAACGTAAAAGGTTTGTCTACGGCGGAGACCATTTTACACAGTATTCGTGCAGATTCTAATTTCACCCCCGAAGAAGCACGCATTTTGGACCTGTGTCTGATGTTGCACGCCGAGCATGGCGGCGGTAATAACTCCACCTTTGCCGCGCGCGTTTTGTCTTCGTCGGGCACCGATACCTACGCGGCGATGTCGGCGGCCATTGGCTCTTTGAAAGGTCCGCGCCACGGCGGTGCCAATATCAAAGTGATGGAAATGCTGGAATATCTCAAAGCGGGCATTAAAAACTGGGATGATGAAGAAGAAGTCGCCGCTTTCGTTGAAAAATTGATGAAAAAAGAAGCGGGCGACCGTTCGGGTCTTGTGTACGGTATGGGACACGCGGTGTATACCACGTCCGACCCGCGTGCTGTGATTTTGAAGCAGTATGCGTATGATCTGGCTGATAAAAAAGGGTTTGGTGACGAGTTCCGCCTGTTGGAAATGGTGGAATTGGTAACACCGACGGTGTTCGAAAAGATCCACGGCGACAGGAAAGCCATTTGTGCTAACGTGGATATGTATTCGGGCCTTGTGTATACGGCATTGGGTATTGACCCCGATTTGTTTACCCCGTTGTTTGCAACGGCGCGTATGGCAGGTTGGTGTGCACACCGTATCGAAGAAATCACCACCGGCGGCAGAATTATCCGTCCTGCATACAAAGCGATCGCGGGTGCGAATATGTACGTGCCGATTGCCGAAAGATAAGGGGTAGAACGATGCTTGAAAAACGTAAATTGGCGCTGTGGATCACATTGGGCGTGACCGCGTTGGTTACCGTGTTGCGTTGTGTGCTTACTCCGCTGATGCAGAGTATGGATACGGGTACGTTCGCGTTTAACTACGTGACGATGGGCGTGATGCTCGCTACCTTTATTGCGGTGGGTGTTCTGTTGTATATAGACAGAGACAATCTACCAAAACTGCCTACGGTCACAGCGCCGTGGCTGTTGCCTGTTGCGGTACTGTTGATGGTGGCAGGTCTTGCGATACTGGTAGTATCGGTGATAGAATTATACAACTGGTCGGCAAACGGTATCATACCGCCGCCGGGCAGCGTGCTCGCGGGTCCTGCCGAGCGGGTGACCTTGTTTTTGTCGCTGGCACTCGGCATTTTAAGCGGCGTGTACTTTATGCGATTAGGTTTGTATTTCTTAAGTGAAAACGCAGAAGTACGCGGTGCGTATCCGCTGTGGGCGCTTGCCCCTGCGTTCTGGATATGGATGCGTCTTGCACGATACGAAGTATCGTACGCCAGCGCGGTGGGCATCCACGAAAGTTTCTTTGATTTTGCTATGTTACTGTGCACGATGTTGTTCTTGTTCGCCTTTGCGCGACAGATGAGCGACGTGGACGGCAACCCTTGGAAAACGATATGGTTTGCGTGTGCAACCGTGATGATGACCGTCTCCGGCACCCTTTCCCGTGTGGTGTTTTTCCTGCTCGGACAAGGCGATGCGTACAGAGCGGGACAGTTGGCGGGTGTTCCCGACTTTGCTGTCGGCGTGCTGGCGGTAGCATTTTTGCTGTACTGGGTACTCACCCCGCAAGAAACGACAGCACCACCTGAAAATATGGAAGAAACATAAAAAAAGCAGCGGTCATTGACCGCTGCTTTTTTTATGTGTTTTATTGTACGTGCAAGGCGTATTCGTCGTAGTCTAATTCTGTGATAATACGGTTCAGTAACTGAAAGCTCTCGTTGGAATTTGCCGTGGCCGTCCATACGTAGCCGTTGACCTGCCAGACAAACGATGCGGTTTCTGCAGGCAGCAATTCTTCCGTACCGTTGGGGAAGGTGACGGTTTGTGCATAGCGGTATACGGTGTTGCCTGCCTTGTCAGCAAAGGTTGTATAGCCGCTTTGCTGTTCTTTACACGCTTTTTCGTATGCCAACAGGTTTTCCATACGTTCGGTGTCATAACCGTAGGTATGCATCAACGGGACAGTCACGTTATCTTCAACCAACGTAAACGTCACGTAACCCGTACCGGTTACCTGAATATCCGTACAGGAAATGTCGGACGGGAAGCGCGGTACGGTCAAGCGGTGGTCATAGAACAACGCGTCGGGGAAGGTATAGTACGGTGTTTTGCTTACCAACGCTTTTATAGCGTTGTACCATTGGTCGCTGGTTTTATAACCGCTTATAGCCGTCACGTACGCATCTATCGTTTCAAACGACATCACCGCGCTTTCTTTCCGTCCGTCGCGGTGTGTACCGTTTTGCTGTGCGGGCGGGGTAAGCGGTGTGGGTAAAGCGGTCGGTTGTGTAACGGTTGCTATATATGTCACGTCATTTTCGTCACTTAACAGTGCGTAACAACAACGCATTTTCGCAAGAAACTGCTCGCATAGCGGTAACGTGCGCGTATCATCTATGCTGATAAACGCGGGATATCCGTCCGTTTCCCACCAGAAAAGCACGCTGTCACCGTACAAAATATGCTCTTCTCCGTTGTATGGATATGTTGTCCCTACGCGGTATACCGTACCGTCTGTGACGGCAACGGTTTTGACCGTATCGGGATAGTAGGCAAAGGGGGTTGTCGCGTTGGTGATATCGTCACCGCTTTTGTGCAGATACTGTATCACGGAAAAGGTACGGCCTCGGTCGCTTGCAACGACAAAGACAACGTACCCTGCACGTTGCACGGTCACCTGCGTGATCGTGTACCCGTCAGGTGCTTGTATCAGGGGAAATTTACCGTCGGTAAGCATGGCAAAATCACCGAGCGGTTGTTCGTTACCTTTTTTCACGGGGGCAAATAATTTGCCGACGGTATCCGCAGCTAAGGTGTGCATGGCGTTACTGTACGCTTGTTGTGACGGGTATGTGACAGCGTAGGGTGTCTTTTCAATTGCACGGTCACCGCAAGCGATGCAGGTTAACAATATACCGATAATCAGCAGTGACGACAAAACTTTTTTCATAGTACACCCCCACTTTCAATAATAGAGTTGTTCTGTAAATATAGTGTACCATAAAATGGCTTTACTTGCAACGTATTACGCTGTATTTCCATCTAACAGATCCAAAAGCGCTTGCGCTTGTCTGTGGGCAGGGAAAGTCGGGTCCGTAGTCAATAAAATTTCCGCAATTTGTGCGCGCAACTGCCCCTCGGATGGGAAAGTTTTGGTGTTTTTTTGTATGACATCCCATACGAGTGGGTAAAATGTTAGTAAGCGGTACATTTTTCCACCTCTTTTTGTTCAACTTACCGAATTTCGTAAAAAGTTGGTTAAAAAATTGACAAACTATTGCTTTTTCATAAAAAAAGGAATAAAATAGTATCCAGAAAATTTTGTTTGGAGGTTATCTATTATGGCAGTTAAAGTTGCAATCAATGGTTTCGGCCGCATCGGTCGTCTGGCTTTCCGTCAGATGTTCGGCGCCGAAGGTTACGAGCTGGTCGCTATCAACGACCTGACCCAGCCCAGCATGCTCGCTCATCTTCTCAAATACGACACCGCACAGGGTCGTTATGACGGTCACACCGTAGAAGCTGATGACGAAGCCGGCACCATCACTGTGGACGGCAAAGTGCTGAAAATTTATTCCGAGAAAAACGCTGCGGATCTTCCGTGGGGCGAAATCGGCGTAGACGTAGTGCTCGAATGTACCGGTTTCTACTGCAGCAAAGAAAAGAGCCAGGCACACATCGATGCCGGCGCTAAAAAAGTTGTTATCTCTGCTCCCGCAGGCAAAGATCTCAAAACCATCGTGTTCTCCGTTAACGAAAACACCTTGACCGCTGAAGATACCATCATCTCCGCGGCTTCCTGCACCACCAACTGCTTGGCTCCCATGGCCAAAGCACTCAACGACTATGCGCCCATCCAGAGCGGTATCATGACCAC
>JAZPXM010000060.1:0-17244 GCA_045543675.1 Acutalibacteraceae bacterium | reverse complement strand
CTAATGACAAATTGATTTTAGCGGGTGCTTCTACACGTATTTTCATGTATCGGCATTCTCCTTGATGAATTCTTCCATACGGTCAAGTGCTGTTGTAATGTGCTTTAACGAGTAGCAATAGGATATGCGGATAAATCCTTCCCCACAGTCACCAAACGCCGTGCCGGGAATGACTGCCACCTGTTTTTCCTGCAATAAGCGGGTACAGAATTCTTCTGACGTAAATCCCGTAGACCGAATAGACGGAAACACGTAAAACGCGCCTTCCGGTTCAAAGCAATCCAGCCCCATAGAACGCAACCTATCTACAATATACCGACGACGCAGGTCATACTGACCGCGCATGGAAACCACGTCGTCATCGCCGTTTAGCATCGCTTCAATGGCAGCGTGCTGTGCCGTTGTCGGTGCACACATAATTGCATACTGGTGCATTTTCAATATTTCTTTAGCAAGCGGTGCAGGTGCGCACACGTAGCCGATACGCCAACCCGTCATAGCAAACGCTTTTGAGAAACCGCTGATACGCACAGTACGTTCCCACATATCGGGAAGTGATGCGATACTTACATGCGGTGCATCACCGTAGGTCAACTCACCGTAGATCTCATCCGAGATCACAACAATATCGGTACCGCGCAACACATCGGCTATCTCTTCCAAATGTTCCTTACGCATCACAGCACCCGTCGGGTTACTGGGAAACGGGAAAACCAACGCTTTGGTTTTCGGGGTAATTGCCGCACGCAACGCCTCTGCCGTCAAGCGAAAATCATCCTCCGCCTTCGTAACGACAGAAACCGGCGTAGCGCCCACCATTGCCGCCAACGGTGCATAGCACACAAAACACGGTTCGGGCACCAATACTTCATCCCCTGCGCCGAGCAACACGCGTAAGGTCATATCGATAGCTTCACTGCCACCTACCGTTACCACCACTTCCGTTTGCGGATCATAGGTGACGTTAAAGTGCCGTTCACAATACGCTGCTATGGTTTCGCGCAAGCGTATCATACCCGCATTAGCGCTATACCACGTTTTACCTTCTTCAAGATTTGCAATACCTGCCTGGCGTATATGCCACGGCGTTGCAAAATCGGGTTCACCGATAGTGAGAGAAATGACATCTTTGTATTCCGCCGCAATATCAAAAAAGCGACGAATACCCGACGGTTTCATACCCTGCACTACGGGATTCAGAACTTTTTGATAATCCATCTGTCTTACAGGGCCTCTCTTTCGTCCTTTTCCTCTTGTACGAATAAAATATTTCTGTCCTTATACCGACGCAACACAAAATGCGTAGCGGTTGCCACAACAGATTCCAGCGTAGACAAACGCTTTGCCACAAACATCGCCACGTCTTTAAACGAACGGCCGTTTACCATAACCATCAAGTCAAAACCACCTGACATCAGACAAACGGTTTCCACCTCTTCAAACTTCATAATGGTTTCAGCAAGTTTATCAAAGCCGCTATCCTTTTTCGGTGTAACACGCAGTTCAATAAGTGCAGTCACGTATTCACGTTCGGTACGGTCCCAGTCCACTACTGCTTTATAACCGCAGATAACGCCGGCGTCTTCCAGCGCCGCCACTTTTTGTGCCGCTTCCTGTTCGGAAATACCGAGTAAAACTGCTAACTGTGCATTGGTAAGACGTGCATCGTTTTCCAGTAATTTCAACACTTTATCCATTGTAATCATCCTTCCTTTTTTCGCAAAGGCTGTTCTTTGCCGTTTTTATCTAAAACATAAGCATTATCTAACGTTGCCCGTAAATCACCGCGTATAGCGGCAACGTACGCACGGCGTAATGCTTGCTGTTCTACCTTTTCATTTTCTGTCAGCGTGCCCGCCTTGGCTTTTTTTGCCAATTCGTTAATACGCGCTATCACTTTATCATCCATTGTTTTTCCTCGTTTAATCTGTCAAAATATATCTACTGTTAGCATACCCTAAAAGTCCGTTGTAGTCAACCACATACCAATCTTCATACCGTCCGCGCACCTGTAAGGTCGCACCGTTAGGTGCCGTACCGATAACGGTGCCGTCGGTTGACGGATAGGCACGGATATTCAAATTACCGCCCAACGTGCGCACCGTGCCGTTTCGTATCGGTATCGGCTCGACAAACGGTAAGCCGAAATAGGTAGTCACCGACTCAGATAAATTCCGTGCAATCGGCACAATATTCTCGGTGATCCAATTGGCATCATCCACGTTATCGTGATAAGCGATCTCCACCAACACCGCAGGAGCTCTGGTACGCGTTACTTCGGCAAGGCGCGTGGTAGCGAGCGCACGCACTTTATCAGGGATAGGATAAATATCCTTAAAATTATCCGCAATAATAAACGCCGCACGTTGCCCGTTGTTACTGCCTTCCGCATAATACACGTCCGTACCGCGCACGCGTCCTATGTTGGCGGCACCCGCCGCATTAGAGTGCAGTGCCAAATGCAGATCGTATGTGCCCGCGTTGGATTGATTAATGGAATTGGTGACCGTCCCCGACGGGTCGTTACGGGTAAAAGCAATACCGTTTGCAATCAAATACGGTTCCATTGCATCCGCCACCAGATTCATATAGTATTCTTCGCTACCACCCGTCACATACAAATTGGCGTCTTGTGTCGACGGACTTAAAAATAAACTTGGCATTCTAACCGCTCCTTTCGCACCAGTATATGGTGCAAAAAGCGGTAATTATTCGCCTTCTTCGGGAAGTTCCGCCGTAACGCCGTCTAACACGTCACGGGTCTCCTGTTCGGTAAGGGTTGCCACCGAAGACAGTTTGCGCTGAATCTGACGGGTACGCACGCCCACCAGTTTATCCAATTCATTATTTGCCTGTTCCAAACGGGATTGTGCGGCGGCAATAACATTGCCGAATTTATCAAACTCGGTCTTCACGGCACCCAACACTTTCCATACTTCACCCGAACGCTTTTGGATAGCGAGTGTGCGGAAGCCCATCTGCAAACTGTTAAGAATTGCCGCCTTAGTGGTAGGTCCTGCAATATTAACGTGATAGTCGCGTTGCAACACTTCCACCATACCACGCCGTACCACTTCTGCGTACAGCCCTTCAAAAGGCAGGAACATAACCGCAAACTCGGTGGTGTTTGGTGGGTCAATGTACTTATCTCGAATATCTTTGGCAAACTGACGAATACGGGTCTCCAGCACCTTACCTGCCGCTTCTACCGCAACGGGATCGGCGGTCTCATACGCATCCATTAACTGTGTATATGCATCTGCGGGGAACTTCGCGTCAATCGGCAGATACACCGTTTCCCCGCCGCTACCGGGCATTTTCACCGCATATTCCACGCGGTTGGTACTGCCGATTTTGGTAATCGCATTGGTCTCATACTGCTCGGGCGCCAAAATTTCTTCCAAAATAGCACCCAACTGAATTTCCCCCAAAATACCACGGGTCTTCACGTTGGAAAGTACCTTTTTTAGGTCTCCGACCCCCGATGCCAACGTCTGCATCTCACCAAGGCCCTGATGCACCTGTTCCAACCGCTCATTAACCGCTTTAAAGGATTCGGAAATCCGTTCATTCAAGGTTTTTTGCAGTTTTTCGTCCACCGTTTTACGCATTTCTTCCAACTGGCGATTATTTTCGGTGCGAATTTCTATCATACCGTCTTTAATGGATTTACGGGTGTTTTCCATGGCGGCAAGATTTGCTTCATTGGCTTTTGTCTGTGCAGTAAGCAACATTTCGCTCATGGTTTTCATGGAATTGTGCACCGCACGACTGCTTTCTTCGCGGTTTTCGCGCAATTCTTTGACCATATCATCCCGCATTTTTGCCAACTGTGTACTGCCGTCGGTAGCCGTTTTTTCGCGGTCACTAATACGTTTTACCAGCACAAACAGCATAATTAAAACCGCCAAAAGCAACACACCGACAACCAACAATACAATATCTGTAACGGTCATACGTCCTTATTTCTCCTTATTCTTCATTTTTGTTACCGGAAACGCGAAGCTCGTCCGCAGGGCGATCTTCAAACACAGCATCTTCTGCGGTATCATCCAAGTTCAACGCTCGCAATGCCGTACGATCTGCATCGGGGTGGTCTTTATAATACGGATCGATCATCACTTTTTTGATATACGGGAATATACTAAACTGAATCAGCAACGAACGAAACGCCGGATATATAAAAATATACAGCAGCAGTAAAACGACGCCCCAAATGCGATAATCCACAAACAGCGCAGGACACACCAGCGCCACTACCACAAGCAACAAAATACCGAATATGCCGAGATTTGCCTTAAAATTATGCAATGCAAACATAAACGCGTTCTTATACATTTGCTTAATTGTCAGATCAAAAGTAATCACCATAAAGGGCATATAATAATTCATAAAGGTAAGCAACAACATACCCACAATATTTGCCGCCAGCATTAACCAATGCATAGCGGGCGCTTCACTCCCGTCGGTACGGAAAAACAGGGATGCTGTATAAAAGTAAGTGTTAAAGCCGAAAAGTGCCCACATAAGCATATTTATAATGCCGACGGGCAATGCTTTTTTCAAAGTGCGACCAATGGTTGAAAAGAAGTCTGCCGCAGGATACGCAAATTTTCTTCTTGCCGCATTGCGGGTGATATAGGTAAGACCCATTCTCGCCAAGCCGTTCGTAACAAGCGGCAACGACAACAATACGTACAGCAAGTTTGCGCGCACCAAACTTGTCCATTTTGTGCCGAGTATTTCAAAGAACGTCCGTACAGCACTCTTTTTTTGCGGTGCATTTTTATAAACGCCCTTTCCTTCCTTGGTATAATATTTTGACAAAGTATCAAACAGTCCCACTTTTTTACTCTCCTTATAAAACCAACAGCCGCAGTAAAGTATCCACAATACCGCCTGCTAAAATCAACAATACAAATAAACCAAACCGCAACAAAAACAGTCGCAGTTCACTATGCATACCGCCAATACTGTTTTTTTGCGTCAAAACGCCGCCGATCAACAGTGACATACGCATACTTTCCGCAGTCCCCAACAACAGCGCCGTCGCCTTTATCAAAGCGGACGGTAAAACAACGGTTAGGGTCAGCAAAACGCCGCGCCACCCCGTGCTGTAATAGTAACATTCGCTCATACCTAAGCCCAACCCGAAGAACAGCGGTACCACCAATATAAACGGTACACCGCAAGCGGACAAACCACAAAACAGCAAACCGCCTAACAGCAGTATGGGCAAAAAGCAGGAGTTATATAAAGCAGACAGCATACCGCGAAAGCTGCTTTGCGGCGGATCCAACGCGAACAAACGCCCTAAAAAAACACTTTCGTTCGGTCCGTAACAGCAAAACACAACGCAACCGAATACGAATCCCACAAGCAATAACAATAACGGCAATGACAAGCGCTTGTACTTACCAAACGCGTGTAGCCATTTACCAAAATCTATACGGGTTGTCCGAAACATACTACCACTCCTTCCCTGCATTGTATGCAAGAAGGCGTGTAAGTATGTCAAAAGGGTGTTGCAAAGCAACACCCTTTTTGTCATTTCACACCGACCATACCGCCCGCCATACCGCCAAGCAGTAGTGCCGCCAGTTTAACAAACAAAAAACCGATACGGATGTTGCGGTACAGTACAAGTCCCGTTATGAGTATTACAGCGAGCAACACGCCGCCAACCAGCAATCCTGCCAACCAGCCATCACGACCCGTTACACGCGCCGCGGTAAATCCACCCACGAAAGCGGATACAACTGCCGCTATAACCGATAAAGCGGTTACCGCCACAGGCGGCATATCCACAAAGGTCATAAAAAGTGCCGCCAGCACGAGGCAAACCGCCCCTGCAACCAAAGCCACCGCTATACCGATGCCCAATGCGCGCAATCTGCCCTGCCAGCTACCGGTGTTGTCTTTTCGTGTTCTCATAGCATCCCCTCCCGCAACCTATACGAACATATATGCGGGAAAAGACAGGGTTATGCATTAGATATCGTCATCATCATCGTCATCGTCAACCATATCGGACGGTGCATCATGTTTAGTGTCTACCGACTGAATAGCCCATTTTTTGATCTGCAGTTTGCTGCGATCTGCGCCGCTTTCGATAGTCAAGGTGTCGTCTTTGACGTTTACCACACGGCCGCAGATACCGCCGATGGTGGTGAGTTCGTCGCCAACCATAACAGCATCACGCATTTTCTGCTCTTCCTGCTGCTTTTTCTTTTGAGGACGAATCATCAAGAAATACATCAGCACAATAATCAGAATGAAAGGACTCAACTGAATGAGCATAGATACCCAACCGTTTGTTTGTGCGCCTTCGCCTGCCGCGTTAGTTGCCGCAGTCAATAAAAATGCTTGCATAGTATTTACCTACCTTTTGAAAAAATTTCTTTTATTATCATACAAAACTTTTACTATAAATGCAAGTGAATTACAAAAATTTACAGTAAATTCATTAAATTCGTTTATCCAAAACACCGATATTGGCCTGATAGAATTCTTCAAAGGTGCCTTTATCCAAATGTTCACGGATTTTCTCCATTAAAGAATTGTAGAAGTACAGATTATGCATTACGCACAACCGCATCGCGAGCATTTCATTTGCCTTGAACAAATGGTGAATATACGCACGGGAATGTTTTTGGCAAACAGGACAATCGCATTGTTCATCCAAAGGTGCCGTGTCCAGCGTATACTTTTGATTCAGCATATTGCGATGACCCGCCCACGTAAACACGTGCGCGTGTCTGGCGTTGCGCGCAGGCATTACGCAGTCAAACAAGTCTACGCCACGGTACACACCCTCTAAAATATTCTCCGGTGTGCCAACACCCATCAAATAACGGGGTTTGTCCGCAGGCATATACGGTTCAACGCTTTCAATTACACGATACATATCTGCCGTCGGCTCACCTACCGCCAGACCGCCTATAGCATAGCCGTCCAGATCCAGTTTCGCAATTTCCTGCATATGCGCAATACGCAGATCGTCATAAGTACATCCTTGGTTAATACCGAACAGCATCTGCTGTTTATTGATGGTATCGGGTAACGCGTTTAATCTGTCCATTTCCGCTTTGCAGCGATGCAACCAGCGGGTGGTACGTTCGCAAGATGCCTTTGCATACGCATACGCGGCAGGATTTTCTACACATTCGTCAAACGCCATAGCAATAGTAGATGCCAGATTGGATTGAATACGCATACTTTCTTCAGGACCGATAAACAGTTTTCTGCCATCAATATGCGATGCGAAATACACGCCTTCTTCCTTGATTTTGCGCAGTTTGGATAAAGAAAACACCTGAAAACCGCCGCTATCGGTAAGGATAGGGCCGTCCCATCCCGTGAACTTATGTAAACCGCCAAGGGCTTTTACCGTTTCGTCACCGGGGCGAAGATGCAAATGGTAGGTGTTACATAATTGTACCTGACATTTGATATCTTTTAAATCGTATGCGGACACAGCGCCTTTGATAGCCCCGCAGGTTGCCACATTCATAAAACCGGGCAACTGCACCGTGCCGTGCGGCGTCGTAAATTCACTGCGTCGCGCACGTCCTTCTTTTTTTAATACTTTCAGCATAGTTTTGTCCTTTCGCTTTATAGGATCAGCATCGCGTCGCCGAAACTGAAGAAACGGTATTTTTCTTCTACCGCATGGCGATATGCCGCCATCGTGTTATCATACCCTGCAAATGCACTGACGAGCATAATCAACGTGCTTTCGGGCAGATGAAAATTGGTGAGCAGACCGTCCAACACTTTAAACGTATACCCGGGATAGATAAAAATATCGGTAAATCCTTCCGCCGCTTGGATCTTGCCGTCGGTTATACCGATACTTTCCAACGTGCGGCAACTGGTAGTGCCCACCGCAATCACACGACCGCCGTTGGCTTTCGTACGGTTGATCTTTTCGGCATTTTCAGCGGTTAAAGCATAATGTTCGGTATGCATTTTATGGTCTAAAATGTTATCCGCTTTTACAGGGCGGAATGTACCAAGTCCTACGTGTAACGTCACGTATGCAATCTCTACCCCTTTTGCTTTTACTTCTTCCAGCAATTCGGGGGTGAAATGCAACCCCGCAGTAGGTGCGGCGGCAGAGCCGCGTTCTTTGGCATACACCGTTTGGTAGCGCTCTTTATCTTCCAGTTCTTTTTTTATGTAGTGCGGCAACGGCATCTGTCCGATTTGGTCCAGCACTTCAAAAAACGTACCTTCATAATGAAATTTCACCAAGCGATTACCGTCGTCAATGACTTCCAGCACCTGTGCTTCCAACAAACCGTTACCAAATGTCAAAACGTTACCCGGTTTTGCTTTTTTGCCGGGACCTGCCAGCACTTCCCACACGTCGTTACCGCGGTTTTTCAGCAGTAATAACTCCACCGCCGCGCCCGTTCCCTTGCGGTTGCCGTACAGGCGTGCAGGCATCACGCGGCTATCGTTAAGCACCAAGCAATCTCCCGCTTTTAGTTCGTTTAATATATCCCGAAACGTACCGTCGGTGACATCGCCCGTTTTACGGTCAAGATGCAAAAGACGAGAAGCATCGCGCGGAAAAATCGGCTCTTGCGCGATAAGTTCTTCGGGTAAATCGTAATAAAATTCACTTTTCAGCATATTCTTTTCCTGTCTTTCCGAAAATATCCTCAAAAAACGCATCAAAGCGTTTGACACATACATTAAATTATGGTACTATAATACCGCAAATTTGTCAACGGAATACGGCAGAGTTTTTTCGTGTTCCAAGTGAAAGGAAGTTTTTAGTATGCGTCAATACAATGTCGGTGTTATTGGCTGTACCGGTATGGTCGGTCAGCGTTTTCTCACCCTGCTTCACGATCATCCGTGGTTTAAGGTAACCGCTCTTGCGGCTTCCCCCCGTTCCGCGGGTAAAACCTATAAGGAAGCGGTCGGTGCACGCTGGTCTATGGATATGCCGTTACCCGAAGAATATAAAGATATGGTGGTTATGAGTGCCGCTGACGTTAACGACGTTGCCGCAAAAGTGGATTTTGTGTTCTGCGCCGTAGATATGAAAAAAGACGAAATTCGTGCTTTGGAAGAAGCTTACGCAAAAGCGGAGTGTCCTGTTGTTTCCAACAACAGCGCACATCGCTTCACCCCCGACGTACCGATGGTCATCCCGGAGATCAACGCAGATCATTTAGACGTTATCGCCGCACAGCGCAAACGTCTTGGCACAAAAAAAGGCTTTGTAGCTGTAAAATCTAACTGTTCTTTGCAGAGCTACGTTCCTGCTTTGTTCCCGTTGGATAAATTCGGCATCACCAAAGTGCTCGTCTGCACCTATCAAGCGATTTCCGGTGCCGGTAAAACCTTTGAAAGCTGGCCTGAAATGGTAGATAACCTCATCCCGTATATCGGCGGCGAAGAAGAAAAATCCGAAAAAGAACCGCTGAAGATCTGGGGTAAAGTTGAAAACGGCGAAATCGTTCCCGCCGCTTCTCCTGCGTTTACCGCACAATGTTTACGCGTGCCCGTTTCCAACGGTCACTTTGCGGCTGTATACTGCTCTTTTGAAAAGAAACCCACCAAAGAAGAAATTTTGGATGCATGGAAATCTTTTTCGGGCAAACCACAGGCGTTGGCACTTCCCCACGCACCTAAGCAGTTCTTGCATTATTTTGAAGAAGACAATATGCCGCAGGCAAAATTGCACCGCGATTTAGAAGGCGGTATGGCGATTTCTCTCGGTCGTCTGCGCGAAGATACCCAGTACGACTACAAATTTGTCGGTCTGTCCCACAACACCTTACGCGGCGCTGCAGGCGGTGCTATGCTGTTGGCAGAACTGCTGTGTGCCGAAGGGTATATGGACTGATTGATACACAATAACACATATCTGAAAGGGTGGTTTTATGAGTAAAAAGATCGTTTTCAAAGGCGCGGCCACTGCATTGGTAACCCCTATGAACGCAGATTTCTCGGTAAATTATGACCGCCTCACCACTTTGGTGGATGAGCAGATCACAAACGGCATTGATGCGCTGGTAATCTGCGGTACCACCGGTGAAAAATCCACCCTGAATTATCAGGAGCATATTCAGGTTATTGAAACGGCTGTAAAAGCCGCAAACGGTCGTGTGCCGATTATAGCGGGTGCAGGCAGTAACGATACCGTTTATTCGGTTGGGCTGTGTAATGATGCGATTGCGGTGGGTGCCGATGCTTTGCTGATGGTTACCCCCTACTATAACAAAACGTCACAAAAAGGGCTTGTCGCACATTATACGTACGTTGCCGACCGCGTAGATGCACCGATTATTCTCTACAACGTGCCGTCCCGTACGGGTGTCAATATCCAACCCGAAACGTACAAAGAATTGGCAAAACACCCCAACATTGTGGCGACCAAAGAAGCCAGCGGCGACATTTCCGCCATTGCAAAAATCCGTCACCTTTGCGGCGATGACCTGATGTTATATTCGGGTAACGATGACCAGATTATACCATTGTTATCTTTAGGCGGCATTGGTGTCATTTCGGTGCTTTCCAACGTACTGCCCAAAGAAACGCATGATATGTGTGCCGCATATTTTGCCGGCGACGTCAAAAAAGCCGCTGATATGCAGCTGCAATTCATTCCGCTTATTAATGCGTTATTCAGCGACGTGAACCCTATCCCCGTCAAAGAAGCAATGGAAATGTTGGGCAAACAGACAGGGCCTTGCCGCTTGCCGCTTATTGCCATGAGCGACGACAAACACGCCGCATTAAAAGCGGAACTCACCACTCTCGGTTTACTGTAAAGGTTGTGAATAGTTTGAAAATAGTTTTAACAGGTTGCAACGGTAAAATGGGGTGTGTACTCACCCGTTGTATCGCAGAAAAAGATGGTATGGAGACGGTGGCAGGTTTAGATCTTGCCGATAATTTTGACGGTGTATACCCCGTTTATGCCGACCCTGCCGCCATTAAAGAAACGGCAGACATTATTATTGATTTTTCCAATCCGGCAGCTTTATCCAAGACCATTGCGTTGGCAAAGGCGCAGGGGATTCCTGCCGTAATTGCAACAACCGGCCTTTCCGCCGAACAAATGGCACAGGTAGAAGCATTGGCCAAAGACGTGCCCGTTTTCTTTTCGGGGAATATGTCGCTGGGCATCAATCTGCTTACCGAACTGGTGAAGAAAGCCGCCGCTGTTCTTGGCAATGATTTCGATATTGAAATTGTGGAAAAGCACCACAATCAAAAGGTAGACGCCCCGTCGGGTACCGCCTTAATGCTGGCAAATGCCGCAAAAGAAGGACTTGATTTTGAACCGGAATACGTTTATGAACGCCACAGCGTACGTCAAAAGCGCGACAAAAGGGAAATCGGTATTTCCGCAGTACGCGCCGGCACCATTGTCGGTGAGCACGACGTGATTTTCGGCGGCAGAGATGAAGTTATCACCTTGTCCCATTTGGCTTTGTCCAAAGAAATTTTTGCGACAGGTGCTATCAATGCCGCAGCGTTTTTAATAGGTAAACCTGCAGGTTTGTATTCGATGAAAGATATGTTAGCATAAAAAATAAGCACCCGTACGGGTGCTTATTTTTTATGCTTTTATAAGTTCTTGGAACACGTCACCGCGCTCTTCAAAGTTTTTAAAAATGCCGTAACTGGCGGCGGCAGGTGACAACAAACAGATTTTCCCTTTGGCTGTGACCCGTTTTGCGGTATCTACCGCTTCTTGCAAATCCTTCACTAAAATAAACCGTTCGGGAGATGCGGGGAATTTTGCCATTACTTCCGCGTAAATGCGTTTACCCGTAGCTTCCATCAAAATGATATGCGGCACGGTACAGGTAACCAAATAGTCCACCAACACCGTATAATCAATGCCGCGTTCCATACCGCCTATCAGCACCGAGTCGGTGTCTTTTAATGTTTCGATAGCACGAATAGTGGTTTCCCCTATTGTCGAAATCGAATCGTCGTAAAAGCGAATACCGTCATATTCCCCAACGGGTTGCAAACGGTGCGGTAACGGCTGATAGGTTTTGAGCGCCGCTGTAAACGTTTCATCGGAAATGCCGGAACGTGCACAAATGGCATATACAATACCAATATCAAATGCATTGTGCTCCCCTTGCAGTAAAATATCTTCGGTAGGAATGGTATAAGCGATGCCGTTTTCAAGGGTAACCACACCGTCTTTTACCGTGATATCTGCAGGTGTGCCGTCACCGGAAACGCTGATAGCCGTACCTTTATAGGTGCCGTCAGCGGGCATATTCTCTACGTTACAGAAAAGAAAACTGCCGTATTCCTGCCAACGATAGATATTCTCTTTAGATGCGCGGTATTTTTCCACCGTGCCATAGTGGTCAAGGTGTTCTTCATACACGTTAAGCAACACCGCCGTATGCGGCGCAAAACGGGTAAATTCCAACTGGTGGCAGGAAAGTTCCATTACCGCTATGGTCCAGGCAGACATCTCTTCTGCCCGCTCAAACGGCGGAATGCCGATATTGCCGAGCAGTACCGTCTCCATACCCGCCGTTTTCAAAATATGATATAAAAGGGTGGCTGTGGTGCTTTTACCTTTAGTACCCGTAACACCTATTGTCTGGTGCCCGTATACCGCCAAAAACACTTCCGCTTGGGACGTGATAAAGCAGGTATAACTTTCAAACGGGCGATCTAAAACAATGCCCGGGCTTTTAAATACCACATCATATTCGTCCAATGTATCCTGATAATGCTCACCGCACAGCAATGCGACATTACTGTTAGGCGGTAACGTCACCTGCTGTTTATCCGCTATGGTCAGCGATGCAAAACCGCCTACTTCGTTCAAAAGAGAAAAGGTGGATCTCCCTTCCCTGCCGAAGCCGAGCAGCAACACTTTTTTGCCTGCCACCATTTGATACAATGTATTTCTCAAAGCGATCACCGCCCTCCCAGACAACGTCTTTTGAGCAATCTTTCGTAATACGGCGGTAACAGATGGTCATGGTCATAATACCCAAGATAGTTTTTATCTTCTTTGCGGTATTTGGCATACAATGCCGTCTCTTTATAGTAGCGCAACATTTTCGGCAACGGTTCTTCGTCCAATTCCATAGAAATAATAGCTCCCGTCGCTGCCGCATTTGCTTCATCTCGACTACCGACACATTCAAACGGCTTTTCAGGCAGAATACCCACAAGTTGTTGGAAAATCGGCAACATTTCATCGTCTTCCATTAAATCCCTGCCAAAGATTTCGCACAAATAGTCATGCGACAAAAATGGAGATAAAATCAAAAACACAAACATACATTTCGGGCATTTACCGCACCAAGCGTCCTGCTTACTGCCCGCATTACAACTGCGGAATGCATCGTGGTAACTCACCATACCTGCAAAAAATGCCGCAATTTGATATTCGCTCAACGGGCGCAATAAACTGAAATAGGTAATGCCGGCATCGATATACGTCTCTTGATACGCCTGAAAGTCCCGTTCAAATGCAAGACTTTTGGAATACTGGTGATTGACGGTACTGCCCTCTACGGTGCTTTCATTGGCACTGGATTCGTTAGACAGCACGATATATTCCAAACGGTACATATACGCGGTAATCAAAGCGGAAAACGCTACGATCGCCGAAAACGGCGTATGTCCGTTTAAGAAACCCTCCTTATTGAGACGGAGCATTTCGGGGTCTAACGTACGTTTCGGAGATAACATACGCTCTTGCGTAAAGCCCGCTATCTCCGCAGTACGAATGGTGGCTTCACGCGGATTGATGATATAGCAATAGTTGAGGTCCATTCTCTCGTTGAGCAATTCCATTGTCAGCACAGAATCCTTGCCGCCGCCGACGGGAATCAAATGACCGCATACCTGCTTTTTCATCGGTTTATATCCTTTTTTTGCCTTGCCGCAGGATACCAACTCCATAAAACCGATAGGGTCAAGCGGGATAGCATTACAATAGAAAAATTCGCCAAGTCCGTGGAAAAACAACCGTTTAAACCACATGATCTGGTCGGCGGTCAACTCGCCTGCATAGATTTCCACGCGCGGTGAGCAGGTCAGTTTCCAATAACTGATAAGTTCCACCATACCCAAACCGAAAACCATTGCTTCCAGCGTAGCGTTTTTGGCTACCGTGGTCGGAAATTCTTTACATTTCGGGAATGACCACCGCGGCGAAAAAGCGGTAAGACCTTCTATTTCAAAATGATATTCAATATCCAACGTGGTTTCGGTTTCGGTCACCGTATGAGACAGATACCGAAACACGGGATATTTTTCACGCAATTCTTCGTAAGTAGACATCAAATAACCCCCTTTCGGATTAGTATAACAAATCTTCCCAAAAAATACAAGAGCATCCGCCAAAGCAGATGCTCTTTTTTGTTAACAAAGTGGGATAAGCAACAACATATCTTCCGCAAGACATTCCTCGGTCAGTGCGTTTTCCTCCATCACCGCGTCTACAGCGGTATGACACGACTTAGCGATCTCCCAGACAGAGTCTCCTTTTTTCGCGCGACAAATACGCAATGCCGCCCTTTCATCGGCATACGGTTCTTTTTCCATTTCAAATGTACACATACCGTTACACAGCGTATGCGCGTATCCGCAACGGGCAGAGCAGAGTTCTACACGAATCTCGATCTTCCCGCCTACCACGGCAAAATCCGTGTCGGTAACACAAATTTCCACATCCAAGCGGTCACATACTTCCGCGAACTGTAAAGAAAACTCGCCGACGTGTTCGTAATAAGCAATACAACCATCGCTGTCGCGTGTAAGCATAGAAATCTGCAAACGCCCGTCAACATAGCTATGTTGTTGGTCTGTTTTGGTGTCAAGTGGAACAGCTTCACACCACAAATCTACAATTTCCGCTATATTTTCCGACGGCAAATCTAAAATTTCCTTTAAAGTTGTGGTATCACGGCAAGAAAATAACAGATGCTCGGCAGGAAACTGTGTATGTGCCGTATGGCACGGGTATTTGCCTGCATACGCATCGGTCACAAATGCCGTCTCCTGCTTGCAGATCACGTCCAGGCGGATACACAGTTTCACATTTATCGCCAATAGCGTGCCGTTTCCACTCACGTCTGTTTGTATCTGTACATCTTTTGTCAGCACATCTACGTGTACATTGGACGTATGCTCCTCACAGATACCTGCCACATCCAATATTTGACTAAAAGGAAACTCATGGGCTGTACAAGCAGTGGTGCCTTTTTCGATATCGGTCACATACAGCGTGCGCAAAAGTACTCTACCTTTTACAATGGCTTTATCGGTCAGTTGTTTCACCGTATCCACCTGTGTCACGCACGCGGTGCGTACAATACGCTCTGCGGGCGGTTTGTTTACACCCAGATCTACCGTTTCTGCAACAGAAAAATTCTTTTCAGCGTAACCAACCGGCGCCGAATGGTTTACTATATCACGCTTACAATAAACAGCATCCCCCGTTATTTCGGATACCACTTCTACAGACCGCTTTTTTTCCTGCATACAGCACGCGGCAAGTGTACCATGAATACTGATGCGGCGCGGACTGGTTGCACGACAGTTGAGATAATTTACTTTCGCGGTGACGTACGGTAAATTTCCATCGTTTTCGTCCCAAGGCAACGTACAACTGAACGGCTGTACACATTCAAAGGTATACACACATTTGCGTCCTTCATCCAAATACAGCACACGAACGGTAGCTTCCCCGTCTACCACCAGTTTGTCCCCACCGATACGGCGCGCCAACACAGCCGGTGTCATAGTACATTTAAGCACCGCCGCTATATCGGGGCAATAATCGGGCAACAAATACTCCCCGTCAACAGGGCATTCCGCAGCACAGTTACCGTTTTCGTACAATGACAGCATAGACGTTTCCACTTTACATTCCATCATAACATCTCCTCCTTTGTTACAGCCCATATATATGCCGTAAAAATGAAGAGTATGCAAAGGTCCTGTTAACAATTATCCTTATTGATGGGATAGCGAAAGAACTGCCGCAACAGCGCCTTGCCGTTGAACGGAATCAGCGGATACAAATACCGTTTACCTGTGACCGTTTCTGTGGTTGCCATTAAAATTAAAATAATGCCTAACCCTAAGCCGAATCCCCACCAATTGAGCAAAGCAATCAAAACTATCAGTAGCATACGAAACAGTTTAAACGCATATCCCAGTTCAAAACTCGGCTGTGTAAAGTTGGCTGTAGCCGTAAACGCCATATACAACAATACTTCCGGCACGAAAATACCGGCTGACACCGCAAACTCACCTAAAATCAAACCGCCTACTACACTAAAAGCATTGTTGAGAGCATTGGGCGTATTGAGCGACGCCATTTTGATACCGTCAATGATGAGCTCAGAAATCAAAATTTGCAAAAAAATAGGCACTTCATTTGGCTCACGTATCATCAAAAATTGTAACGGCGGCGGGACGGCATTCGGATTTTTTACTAAAAGATACCACAGCGGCATCAGCAATAATGTCGCCCAGAAAATGATCGTCCGCACCAATCGCAGATAGGTGCCAATCAGCGGCGGAAAACAAAAATCGTTTGTATCCTGCAAAAATTCAAAAATCGCTGACGGCACAATCATCGCAGATGCAGAATTATCCACTATCACTACAATTTGCCCTTCATTGATACACGCGGCCACCGTGTCAGGACGTTCCGTATACCGTACTTTCGGTAACGGATTATACCACTGACGTGGTACCAAACATTCCGCAAGACTTTCCTGCGCCATAGTAAGTGACGGAATGTGTATTTGCTTTAGTTTTTCTTGTAAAAGTTGCAGTTGTTTACGATTGACCCGCTTTTCCATATAGCAGACCACCACATCGGTTGCGGAAATGTCCCCTATCTGATACAATTCCATCGTGAGTTGCGGGTCGCGAATACGACGGCGTACCAAGGCGGTGTTAAACAACAATGTTTCCACAAACCCGTCATGAGAACCGCGCATTACACGGTCGGTATCAGGCTCATCGATACTGCGCGCAGGGTACGAACGCGCTTCTATGAGTATTACGCCGTCTATACCGTCTATCACCAACGCCTGCAGACCCGACAGGACTGCACGTGCTATCTTGGCAATATCGTCTTCAGTAGCTATTTGTGTATACGCAAGGAAATGTTCTTCAAAGCTACCTGCATTCCCGATGTTCTTAAAATCCCTATCTTGCAGAGATATGATATATTCGAGTAATCTTTGTAAAATCTCATCTTTGACA
>JAZPXM010000059.1:0-2906 GCA_045543675.1 Acutalibacteraceae bacterium | reverse complement strand
CCCTTGTCGAACGTGCCTACAATGTCCCCGCCGGGCGTTTTACGGCAACGTAGAACCGCCGTCGTTTTGTATGTTTCGCCTTCAAAGTCGTTAATAGGCCACAAGTAGCCAAGAAGCTGATATTTTCCGAAAACGGTTTTCGGGTTCACATCTTCGTAGTAGTACCACAACGGCTTAGTTTTAAGGTTGCAATTGGATAGACACACGCAAGTTTCACTTTTGACTTCTTCCACAAAGGAAACGTGACCGTTAAACTGCGCGTTAGCGGGTACACGCTCATAGAAAGCAATAGAACCCCTGTGCGGGGTCTGTTTGCAATAGTTCTTGAAAGTGTAGTGTTTTTTTAGTTCTCTCCATGCGTCCTGTGGGTCGCCGCGCGGTCTACCTTCAAAGAGTTTCGCAATGTCTTTGTTAGAAGATTTCCCCCAAAACGTACCGTTTACCGCTTGTGCTTCGAAGTACCGCCCCCAATTGAACCCGATACAATTTTTAATAGTTGCGCCCGGAAACTGTTGGTTTGGTAAGTTCGTTGTGCAATTGGAAACGCCGCCGTGCGCTACGTCTGTATACCACTTGTTACCCTTGCGCGGGCAACTTCGACGTTTTACGTATTTTTGCATTGTGTAGCCCCCTTAAAATAAGAGCGGTATCTAATACAAGTGCGGGCTTCATTCGTATTTCTCACCCGTGATTTCTTCGTATTCTTCCGCTGTGATCCACTCTTTAGCGACGGCGTTATAAACCATTTCAATACTCCACATACCGCCATCATAGAAGCGTTTAACCATTTTAAATTTCTTCGACATTTTCCGCGCCCTCGCTTTCGTCGTACAGTTCTATATCACTCATCATAGCGATATATTGAATATTGGCGTTGTTCTGCTCCGTCTGCGCCTTCGTCGCTTCCAGTTCCGCGAGTTCGGCGGGCGAAATAGTCCGTCTTTTAATAACCATTGTTTACCCCCATAAACTTTTATAATATTCGTCCATACGCAATAACAATTTATAGTTATTGCCCTTACTAACATGGTTACGCCATGTTTTATAACTGTCGTCAACGTGCGCCCTGGGCATTTCGCCCCGCTTTGCTTTCGCGACAAGGCGGCGCAACTTCCGCCGATTATTGATTAACAGATGACGCAAGCCGGGGCGCACCTTAACGCGGCGCTCGCGCTGGTGCTGTCGACGTAACCCGCGGAGCTGACATGCCAAGTATTGGTTGCGTTGTTGCGATTGGCGGAACGCAACCGGCAATACTGCGCTGATGTATGATTTTCAAGCGCGTATCTGATGTGCGATATAAGCGCGTGTGTATTGTCCGCGCTTGCGTAGTTCTGTTGCGGTAACGGCTCGCCTTTAATTGTCGCTTCCGGGGTAAGCCGTTCAATCCAATACCGAAACGGTAAGCCTTCACGGTGGTTCGGTTCGTTGGGCGTTGTATATTCTTCCTCTTTAGAAGTAAGGAAAAATTTATCGTATGTAGTATCGTAAACATAAGTGCCGGAAGCGCCGCCCGCCGGGTATCTATAATCCCGTGCTGTTTCAACTTTAACGGGTTTCAGAACCGAAAGAAATTCGGCGGGAAGGCCCTTTTTAAACCCGTTAACGGTCGTGGCCTGTGCCGGGGCTTCGTCGTATTCGTTTTGAGAAGTCCACCAATTGCCCGCGCTTTCGCCACTATTCAGCCATTGACGCATTGCACTATTAGCCCAACGTCCCCAACCGTATTGCGCGATTTGTCCGTTATAATCATCGTCGGCGGGGCGCGTGGTTTCGGGCGCGTCAAACTGGACGGCTTCAAGCGTCGCGTAATGGCTCTGTAAAACCATACCCGGCGCAACGTCGCCGTTCTCAAGTGTGACGTTGCGGAAGTCCACAACGTCGAAGGGCATGTCGTACGTCGTGCCGTTCGTCGCCGTGTACGGGACTACAAGCTGATCGCCAATATTAAACGCTTCTTTTGCAAGCCCCGCGCGGACAAGTGCTTGAATATCGCGATAATCCGAAAAGTCCGCTTGTGTTTTCGCGATACTCTCTAATGCGTTCGCAACTCTAATAAGTGTTGCGTCTCTTGCTACTTTACCCATGATAAAGCCCCCTTAATCTACTTGGCATAAGTCGCCGTCTGTATCAATATAAAAATCAAGATGTAAACCCGCGTCGTCTTCGTCCCCACTCGAAAGACTTATTACAAGGTTTGTTAAACCGCTTTCAAGCGTTGTAATTCTATTTTGAACCGCAACGGCCAGCTTTTCCCATGTGATCGCGTTCGCCGCAACTTTCGCCGTAGTTACTGCCAAGTTGTCAATATGCGCCGTGTCAATCATGTTATTTTCAAGCGCCGTTGTAATTGCGTCGCCGATAGCGTCTATAACTAATTCCGTAAGCGTGTAAACGTCGCTCTCGCTCAATGCGTCGGGGTTCCACGGGCTACCCTCTACGATAAGCACAAAATTAGCACTTGCGATAACGTCGCCGTCATTAGAAAATACAAGTTCACACTCAACGGGGCCGGAGATGATCGTCATTTGTTCCGCCGTCTCAAAGGTACAGTAATACCCGTCGATAACGGGCGTGTCGTACTCAAACACGGTATCGTCTACTTTTTTACCGCGCAAAACTGCTGTACACGCGTCCGCGTTGAAGTGCGACCCGTTCCAATACAGCTCAGCTTTAAACGGTCGTCCAATATCCCCCTGGGACGCATAAAGAACTTGACGCGAAGCCCCCGGAGATAATTCAAGTTTAAAGGTTGTTTCTATAAATGCCAATTAAAAGCCCCCCTTAGCATTTCTAGCCATAATTTCAAAAGCATTTGTCTTTACGAGATATTCCCCGAACACGGGGCGATATGTTCCCGCCGTTTCGCTTTCTTCGATTTCAAGGCAACGGGCGGAAATATATAC
>JAZPXM010000058.1:0-1955 GCA_045543675.1 Acutalibacteraceae bacterium | reverse complement strand
ATGCCAACTTTTCTTCTTTACTGTGACTAATATTTGTTCCGCCTTTTGGTCTTCCCATTACAATCACTCCCTTTCTTTTATTCTAACATAAAAAGTGATGGTAGACACTTTTTTGTGTCTACCATCACTATACCACTTCACAAAAAGGCGTGATATACGCCTTTTTATTTTGCTTGATACCACAAAAAAGTTTGATTTTCTATGCCGGTTGTGCTAAAATAAGGGAAAAGGTGTAAAAAGGCGGTGTAGTATGTTTTTTGACGGGAAAACGGTCCCTGTGCGGTTGCGTGAAGTATACAGTACGCAACGCAGTGTATCAGAGAATGCGGTAAACGCACAGGTGCTGAACGGTACGTTGCATACCATGCGGCTGACGGTGAGTGGAAAATCCTGTGAGATGGTGTTGGATGAGCAAACCGCACAAGCGGGTGTGTTTTCGCTGGCTTCTCCTGCAAAAGGGTATTTGTCCTTGGTTTCCAATGCATCGGTAGACGATCAAGGCGCTTTCCGACGGTTGCGTATAACGGTAGGCGGCGAAACCGTTTTAGATATAGATTTTTCCACCTTTAAAAATACGGAAGCGTTGGGCACCTATTTCGACGGATACTATTTTCCGTGTCTTGAATGGGGACAACGGGGTATGGAAGTGCCGATTTCTCAATTTTGGGAATATAATGAGCGGGGTAATTTGCGGTGTACACGGGTAAATCCCGGACGTATTCCCACCAACGATTGCGGTGCTATGTGCCTACTGACATTGCGTACACCGCTCTCGGAAAATTTTGTTGCCGAGTTGGAATTTGAACAATGTTGGAAACGGTACGGTCTGTTATTCGGTTGCGATAAGGGTGCTTTTGCGTACGGTGCTGCACCACATACCGGGAAAATCGTGCCGATCCGCGGCGGGTTTGCGTTTGCGGGTGCAAGGGGTACCCGTAATATTTTAGGCAATTTGATGTATCATCAGCAGACGGCGGAAACAGTGAGTTTGCGGCGATACGGCGACCAGGTGATAGGGGAATCTTACAACGACCTTGTACCTACGTTTTGTGGGGAAGAACAACGCTCTTTGCGTATGCATACGTTGACTTTTCACTATCATTCGAAGATGCGGTACGTATTGGAAGATGACGTTTTGCAGGCGGCGGATAACGCGGTGATGTATATGCCGCCGTACCTGTCGTGTTGCTTGGACGGCGATGATATGGACGGTATTTTCCGTGTGGAATTCGAGTGTATGGAAGATTTACCGTTCCGACCAATTATGATACAACCGCAAAACAGCGAAAAAATACGACATTTGTGCAAAGAATTACAGGATGTGTGGCGTCGTGCGGGCGCGGGGCAGGATTACGGTTCATTGTCGCTGTTTTACCGGATTTTAGCGGAACTTGAGCGGGATCGCTCGCCGTTTTCGGATAACGCGTCATTGGCAATACGTACGGCGACACAGTATATTGATGCGTATTTTGCATTGCCGAAATTGTCTGTAAAGACGGTGGCACAAGCAACTGACGTGAGCGAGTCGTATCTGTACCAACTGTTCCGCGAAGCGGGAAGACCGTCTCCTAAGGAGTATATTGTGAAAAAACGGATCGAATACGCGTGCGAATTGTTGCAAACGGGACAGTATAAGGTGTGTGAAGTGGCGGTAAAGAGCGGGTTTGCTGATGCAAAATACTTTACAACAGCGTTTCACCGCTTGATAGGGGAGACACCGCGAAAGTATGGATTGCGGTATAAAAAATAAAGGAAAACAGCGGGCAGATGTGTTTTGCCCGCTGTTTTTTTGGGTGTAAAAAAATAATTTTGCTTTTTGCAAAAGTTTTACTTGATTTTATGGAAGGTATGTGGTATACTCATTCGCGGACAACATATCCGGGTGTAGCGCAGATTGGTAGCGCGCTTGAATGGGGTTCAAGAGGCCGCAGGTTCGACTCCTGTCACTCGGACCA
>JAZPXM010000057.1:0-3576 GCA_045543675.1 Acutalibacteraceae bacterium | reverse complement strand
GAAACGAGGTAAAAGAAATGAGCATTTTTGTAAGCTATGAAACCAAACCGAAATACCCGCCGTTAGAGGCGGGCAGCTATGCCGCCAGGTGCTACGGAATCGTAGTGACCGGCACCGAATATTCGCAGATGTTCGACAAGTTGAGCACGGGCGTTACGATCTTGTGGGAACTGCCAACCGAGTTAGTAGAGGGCACAGACGAACACGGGCAGCCGATCAGACACCCGAGAGCGTTATCACAGAGTTACACCTTGTCACTTGCACCCAAAAGCAAACTGCGTGCAGTGCTTGAGAATTGGCGCGGTAAGGCCTTTACCGACGAGGAATTAAGAGCCTTTGACATATCCAAGCTGATAGGCGCGCCGTGTCTGCTTAACGTACTCCAGGATCAGAAAGGCGACGGCACGACCTATAACAAAGTGATGGGCGTTGCACGTGTGCCAAAGGGCATGAACGTTGACGAACTGTACAACAAAACAATTGAGTTTGATATACGAGACACCAATACGCCGTTAAGTGCGGTCGACGCATTGCCCGAGTGGTTACAGAAACGCATTAAGCAGTCCGACGAGTACATGGCGAGAACCAACCCCGAGGCGGCCGAGGCGATCGACGATACAGAGGACTTGCCATGGTAGAAAAACCCGACAACTTTGCAGAGTTGCCGCCGGTGGTTCAGCTGAACATACTAACCGACCAACTCGACGAGGCCACACGGCGGTTAGAGTTCACCGGCAAGGATTATGCCGAGGCCGAACACGACTATAAAGTCGAACTAGCCAAAACCACGTTGGCACTGCGTGACGCAAAGCAAATGCCCGTCACAATGCTACCCCTGGTAGTGTACGGGGTCGACAGTGTCGCGGATCTGCGGCGCAACCGCGATGTAGCAGAGGCACTGTATAAGGCAAACCTTGAAGCAATAAACACGATCAAATTGCAGATACGAGTCATACACGAACAAATGCAACAGGATTGGGGGCAGACAAAGTACGTATGAGTGACTACACCAAAGCGACCGACATATCACCGGAAGTCAAACAGCTTGTCTGGGAACGCGACCGTAAGCGGTGCATTATATGCGGATCTACAGAGGCAATGCCAAACGCCCACGTGGTGCGTCGGTCGCATGGTGGGCAAGGTAAGGAAACAAATATAGTTACCCTTTGCCGTCGGTGTCACGACTTGTACGACAACGGCAGCGGGGCAAAACACGACCAAATTGCCCGATATATTCGCGCCTACATGGTTTACCTATACGGGCCGACATGGTCGGAAAAGGGGCAAATATACTGCAAGAAATCTACAGAAAGGTAAAGGAATGATAGACGACGAAATGGCAACAGAGTACATAAAAGCCTATTTCAATTGGCTTGATGTGGTAGAACCGTTGACCGATGACGAAACGGGGCGACTTTTCAAAGCCTTATTAGCCTATGGCAAAGACGGCACTATACCCGATTGGGTGGGCAATGAACGTTATGCGTTCTATGCGCTCAAAATCAACATAGACAATAATCAGAAAGCCTATGACAGAGACGTTGAAAACGGCAAACGTGGCGGCAGACCCAGGGTACAGACAGAAACCCCAAAAGGGGGGGTTATTGAAGAAAAACCCCCGGTTTTAGATGAAAAACCCCCGGTTTTTGAAATAAAAGGGGGGGTTAGTGAAGAAAACCAAGAAAAGAAAAGAAAAGAAAAGAAAAGAGAAGAAAAGAAAGAAGATATTAGTAAACTGTCGGGCAAGCCCGACGACGTGACCGAGATCATAGACTATCTTAACGAGGTTTGCGGGACTAAATACAAACCCAACACGCCCGAAACTGTGCGACTTATTCGGGCGAGGTTAAAAGAGGGTTTCACCGTAGAGGACTTTAACCGCGTTATAGACACCATGTACGCAAAGTGGGGTTCTAACGGTGACATGGCAAGGTACTTGCGACCGCAAACGTTGTTCGGCACAAAGTTTGAGAGTTATCTCAACATGGCAGCCGTGCAGACGACCGCACAGAGCGCACCTAGTGCACCTATAAACAAACTCGGTTTTGAGAACTACACGCCAGACCCTGGCAAAAAAGACGACATATACGCCAGGGCAATTGAAATGCTAGAAGCAGCAGAGAAAGGGTAAAAGAAATGACTATAGGACAGTACATAGAGAAGAAACGCGCGACACTCGGTGTAAAAGCCGAGGAAGTCGCAAAGACCGTGGGTGCTAAAGCCTACAACGACATAGTAACCGACCGTAGGTTGCCGACACATGAGGAGTTCAGCAGCATTGCCCATGTGCTCAACTTCAGTGGCAGTATGGGTGCAAAATACCGCCAGGAAATCACGTTGGGTTATAGGCGCATACCGCTTGAGCTTGAGGGCGAAACCGCAAAGAAAGTGGCGATTTTGGCGGGTATGGTAGGCGATACACCGCAAGGGTTCATAGAAAAGGTTCTTGAGGTCGCAACAGAACAGCTGATAGACGGCATGAACCTTATAGAACGCATGGAGTATGCAAAGAGGGTGAACAGATCGTGAGTAACTACATCAAGGTTGACCACACGCCAAAACGCGTGCGTGAGTTTATAGCCGACAGGATCGCCCAGGCTATCGAGGAATCGGACGTAATGAACCAATCAAGACTTTCGATAACGTGCGAAATAAACGGCCCGTTATGGAAACTCTGGTTAAGCGGTGAGAAAGTGCCGAGCGTGTACGACTTGTACAAGATAGCACTCGCCACGGGCAAACCGCTTGAGTGGTTCGTTGCCGGCGCAGATCCAGACGAGGAAAGCGTAATAACAACCACGGTTAAGGCACTACGGATAGAAAAATCATGGTCACCCGACTACAACGAGGACGGGACACGCAAGAGAGGTGGAAGAAATGGCAAATAATTATTTACTCAAGATGGCAACAGAAATGTTGCGTGACGCAGAAAAAAAGGCCGATAAATATTATTGGGAATATCAGAACGGCGGCAGTTCTCGCACTTACAACACGTACGAAAAGTACGATCATCTCGTCACGATCTGCCGCAACGCTATAGAAAACATAACCGAGGAAAACGACCGACAGTTAAGGCGTGAACATAACTATGAAGAGTTCTTGAAAAAGTTACCCACGCATGAAAAGTTCACGCGCGACGAAGTCATGGATCTGATACGCCAGACGCTGTACATGTGAGGTGAGAGAAATGATTTTATACAAGAGATTACAAACACCCGTAGTCGCGCCAGAGCACGACGTTAAATGTGCCATACAAGAAGTGTGGCGCGAGATCGCAAGTTGGTTGCGCCCTGGCGAGGTTGCAACGGTTACGTGGTCGGTCATGTCCACGCCGTACGTGGATATAGACACGGAACAAGCAACCACACAGCACACAAGCGTTATGGCAGAGGTAAAGGGGGTGTAAGCATGTCTATAGAGGGTATAAAGATTGTGAGAGAACCTATCGGGTGGCACAAAATAGACCGTGCACACCTTAGGTTGAGAACATTACCGCCATGTACAGAATGCCCATATTTTGAGGCAATGACAGACAAAGAGCACAACAAAGTCGGAGGCCAAGCGGTCTTAGGAAGA
>JAZPXM010000056.1:0-2213 GCA_045543675.1 Acutalibacteraceae bacterium | reverse complement strand
ACTTTGAAGTACGGCGGTTGTTTTCTTGCCGTTGTATTCGCCCCCCTCTCTTTCGTTATCGAAAGTTACACGTCAAAAAAATAAGCCGTGATTTCGTCGCCGTTGATGTCCAGTAGTTCGGCGGCCTTTTTAATTTCCGTCTGTTTAAAATCCTGTTCGCCCTTCATGCGACGATACAGCGCAACCGCCGAAATTCCAATAGCTTCCGCGAATTTCTCGCGAGTGTATCCCTTTTCCGTAAGTTTGCCTTTGAGTTTGCTATAATCGCGTGGCAAGTTTTCGCCCCCCTTTCTTGTTTTATTGCTTTCATTATATTTCTTTCGTTTTCGAAAGTCAATACTTTTCGAAAGATAATATTTCAGTTATTTATGTTTTCGAAAGTTCATGCTATTATAGAATTGTTTCCCCTATTTTTTAAGGAAGTGTGTTAAATGGGCGTGTTAACTAGCACTTTTTCGGAACGTCTGAAACTAGCAATGGAACTAAAACGGATAAAGGCCGTTGAACTTTCAAAGTGTACAGGGCTTTCACAAGGCATAATTAGTAACTATCGTTCCGGGCGTTTCGAAGCGTCACAAACCAATTTGCAAAAACTCGCGGAAGCGTTAGACGTTTCTATACCGTGGTTAATGGGCTATGACGTGCCAATAGGTCGTTACGATCTCCCCGCCGTCAAAAGCAAAACGGAAGAGTTAGCGGAAAAACTGCTATTGTTGAATGACGCGCAATTGCAAGCCGTGGAAAATGTAATTGATACATTCCTAAGTTAGATAAAGACTAAAGTAAGAGTTACCCTATTGTCAGCAAAAAAGAAAGTTCTAGTTTGGGTTTGAGTTTTAGTTATAGCTTTAGTTGTAGTTATAGTTTTAGTTTTAGTTTTAGTTAGGGCCGTTTCGCTCCCATTGGTTGCGACTGGGTGCGACTGGGTACGACTCGCTAAGAAAGAAGGTATAGCATGAGAGCGCCGAACGGTTACGGAACAGTTTATAAGCTGTCCGGGAAGCGCCGCCGCCCCTGGGTCGTCCGTGTGACTATTGGATATACCCCGAACAAAAACGGCGGGCTTTCCCCTAAAGTAAAGTACATCGGATATTACACGACGCAGAAAGAAGCATTTGCCGCACGGGACGAGTACAATAAGACTAAACAACCCGGTTACGTTCCAACGTTTATAGAATTGGCGGACATCTTCGAACAAGAACACTTTCCAACAATTAAGGAACAGACACAAAGAAGTTACCGCGCCGCCCGTGGGAAGTGCTCTACAATCGCGTTCAAGGCGGTTTCAGATATAACTTATACAGACTTGCAAGAAGTCGTAAACGCCGCGAAACCGTCCACACAAGCGATTTTAAGAGTATATCTAAATCTCGTTTTCAAAGAAGCGTTAAGGCGTGAGTACATCGACCGCAACCCCGCCGAATTACTCAAAGTTGCCAAAACGGAAAAGTCAACTATTCACTACAGATTTACTTCAGCTGAAATAAGAAAGCTATGGACGGTTGCCGACACTCCCGCCGGGGCGTTCGCTTTGCTCACGATCTACACGGGCGCTAGACCTTCCGAACTACTAGCCGCCGAATTGACGGGCGATTGTCTGAAGGTCGCAAGCGGGAAGACCGCGAACGCGTCCCGGTTAATTCCAGTACACGAAGACGCGAAAGACTTGTTAAAGTTCTTCCCGTTCCCCTGGGCGACGTATAGCGCCGTTCTCGCGCCCTACAAGGCCGCTTTGACTTCCGCCGGGGTTCTGTTCTACACTAACCCGGAAACGGGCAAACAGGCCACACACAAGCCCCACGACGGGCGTCATACGTTCGCAACCTTATGGCATGAACAAAGACTAAACGAAGGTATACGGCGATACATTCAAGGGCATGCACAACAAGGTGTCGGCGAACAAGTCTATACACACTATGACATTGACGTTATACGGGAAGAATTGAACCGCCTAAAAGTCTAACTTTGTGTGTTTTTTGTGTGTTATGTATCAGCGGTTAAGGGTGCATAACAGTAAAATAACGGCGTAACTACGTTAGAACAACATAGCTACGCCGCCGCATTTATTTTTGTATATAGTCTGAAACTTACGTAACTACGTGGTTTCAGACTTCTTTGTGTGTTTCCTGTGTATCTTCTTCTAACAGGTCGTGTGCAAACACAATAACTTTTCCCGTCTGCGTCAAGGCCGCCGCGATCTTGACCGCCGTTTT
>JAZPXM010000055.1:0-4039 GCA_045543675.1 Acutalibacteraceae bacterium | reverse complement strand
AACCGCAAAAGACAGCATGCACGTACAACGGTACGAATGGCCGGAAACGAACAAGTATTTTGACCATTGCTCTGACTATGTGGACCTTTCCGTACACGTAACGGGTATTGTGACCGCAAACGGCGGTGACGTGAACATCATCACCCGTACCTATGTGAAATTGGCAGACGGCACTGTGTATTACGGCAAAGTTGCAGTGGATAACTACAACGCCGTTAATGCGAGATAAGGGGGCACAGAAGATGAAATATGTAGCTCCTGAAATGGAAATCGTTACGTTAAGCGCCGATACGGCAGTAGCAAATGAAGTTTCAGTCGATTTCGGTAGTTTGATTTCCGAAAACAGCAAACCGTAAAAAGATTAAGAAAAACAACCCCGTGGGTCCACGGGGTTGTTTTTTGCTTTGTTGTTATATTAATACTTTTGCAAGGAACGATTGGAGTCGTTCACTTTTCGGGTTTTCGAAGATTTCTTTAGGCGTACCTTCTTCGATAATCTGACCGCCGTCCATAAAAATAACGCGGTCGGCAACTTCCTTTGCAAAACCCATTTCGTGGGTAACCACCGCCATGGTCATACCTTCGGCGGCAAGTTCTTTCATAACGTCCAACACTTCACCGACCATTTCGGGGTCAAGTGCGGAAGTGGGCTCATCAAACAGCATCACTTCGGGACGCATACACAACGCACGCACAATGGCGATACGCTGTTTTTGACCGCCCGATAACTGGCTGGGATACGCATCTGCACGGTCGGCAAGACCGACGCGTTCTAACAGACGCATTGCCTGTTCTTCTGCTTCTTTTTTGGACATTTTGAGAATTTTAATGGGCGCTATCGTCATATTCCCGAGAATGGTCATATGCGGGAACAGATTAAAGTGCTGGAACACCATGCCCATCTTTTGGCGGTGCACGTTGATGTCCACCTTGGGATCGGTGATGTCCACGCCATTAAACGCGATGGAGCCGCCTGTGGGCATTTCCAAAAGGTTTAAGGAACGTAAGAAGGTGGATTTACCGCTACCGGAAGGACCGACGATAACCACCACTTCGCCACGCTTAATATCGGTGGTCACGCCGTCAAGCGCTTTGACTTCGCCGCCGTTATAATGCTTTTTAAGGTCTTGTACGCGGATAATGATGTCATTAGCGTTCATTCTTACGCAACCTCCTTTCCAGTTTGCCGACAAGCCAGGTGAGCAACATTACCATACATAAGTAGATAAGCGCTACCATAATGAGCGGCATAAAGGCGGAATAGGTACGGCTGCGGATAAGGTCACCCGCTTTGGTAAGGTCCATAATACCGACGTAACCCGCGATAGAAGTTTCTTTCAGCAACACGATAAACTCGTTACACAAGGTGGGGAGTACGGCCTTGAACATCTGCGGAATGATAATGTACATCATCGTTTGCAGATAGTTGAAACCGAGCGAACGACCTGCTTCAAACTGCCCGCCGTCCACCGACATAATGCCGGCACGGAAGATTTCCGCGACGTAAGCACCCGAGTTGATACCGAATGCAACCATGGCAATCATACGGCTGTTGGTGGAAGAAGCGAAAATAATACAGTAGAAGATAAGTAACTGTACCACCGCAGGCGTACCGCGTACCACGGTAAGATACACTTTGCAGATGCCGTTGGCAATCTTCATCAGTGCGTATCCGAAACCGCCGCGCTGTTTCATACTTTCTTCGTTTTTGTCGAAAGTAGAACGTACTGCGGCGATAACAACACCAATCGCAATGCCGATAAGTAAGGCAACGAAGGTGATGTATAACGTGTTGGCAAGACCTTGTAACAACCACGTCCAACGGTCGCCGTCTATGAAATTCAATTTGAAATCGTCGACAATACTGCCTATCCAGTCGATTTCATATAACTTTTGCAAAAATGCAGACATAGTGTTTCCTTTCTCGTAAAAATCAGAGCGACGATACCGCCGCTCTGATCTAAACTATCGGATATTAAACGTTCTGCTGAGACTTATTTCTCGTCAGCGGTGTTGCTGGGAATGTATTTTTCTACAATGCCCGCTACAGTACCGTCAGCAATGAGTTCATCAAGAGCTTTATTGATCTTTTCGAGCAACTCGGTGTTTTTCTTCGCTACGCAGATAGCATAATCTTCTTCGGTGTAAGCACCTTCGAGGATTTTCAAACCTTCGTTAGCCGCCACGAAAGATTTTGCAGGCTCGTTGTCGATGATAACAGCCGTTACTTTGCCGCCTTTGAGCGCTTCAACAGCTTCCGCGCCGGTTTTGTACTGGGTCACGTTTTCCATGCCGAAGCCCCATTTTGCGGGTTCGTCGGAGCAGTAGATATCACCGGTGGTACCCTGTTGTACGCCGATTTTGATGCCCTGTTTGGTGCCGGCGGGTTTCATATCGTCGCCTTCGCCTTCAAAGCCGGTGTAGAAGTCTTCGTAGGAAGTGTATTCGGAATCGGCTTTCACGATAACCGCCTGCACGCCGGTAGCGTAGGTCTTGGAGAAGTTTACGCTCTTTTGACGTTCTTCGGTTACGGTCATACCCGCCATACCCATATCGAACTTGTTGGTCTGTACACCGCTGATGATGGTGTCAAAGTCAACGTCGTGTACTTTCAGGGTCATACCGAGTTTTTCAGCGATTTTTTCGGCAATTTCAATGTCGATGCCGGCGAAGTTGCCGTCGTCACCTTTGAATTCATAGGGAGGGAATGCCGCGTTGGTTGCCATGTCCAACACGTTGTCTTCAGCTTTCTGACCGCAACCTGCAAAGGCCAGGAAAGAAGCCGCGATAGCGATAACCGCTAAGATGGATAATGCTTTTTTCATCACTAAAACCCCTTTTCGGAATAATGTATATGTAGGATTGCTACAATCGCATTATAATAGTATATTTTTGTAATGTCAAGTATATTACCGAATAATTATACATAAAAATGTTACTTGACATTTGTAAAAAAAGAGTATATGATACTGTAAAAGCATTGACGGAGACAGTACGTGTGTCTGAAATCTACAGCGAGTCGGGTACGGTGTGAGCCGACAGGGAGTAGGGGACGCGGAAGATCCCTCCCGAGCTGTCGGCTGAAAGGTGTATCCCAGTAGGTTTGACCGGTTTTTCGCCGTTATCGGAAACGCGTATCCGAGTGTTGCTCGCGTACGGTCGTAATAGGTGGTAACGAAGAAACTTCGTCCTGTTATGGGACGGAGTATTTTTTATGTATGGAGGAAATGAGATGTATCGTAAAGTATCAACCGACCTTAATTTCGTGGAACGCGAAAAACAGGTAGAAAAATTCTGGAGAGACAACGGCATTTTCGAAAAAAGTATGGATAGCCGTAAAGAAGGGGAGACGTATACGTTTTACGACGGTCCCCCGACTGCAAACGGTAAACCGCATATCGGCCACGTGTTGACCCGCGTTATCAAAGATATGATTCCGCGTTACCGTACCATGAAAGGCTATATGGTGCCCCGTAAAGCCGGTTGGGATACCCACGGGTTGCCGGTAGAACTGGAAGTGGAAAAACTGTTGGGGTTGGACGGTAAGGAACAAATCGAGACCTACGGTTTAGAGCCCTTTATCGGCAAATGTAAAGAGAGCGTGTGGAAATACAAAGGTATGTGGGAAGATTTTTCCGCTACCGTTGGTTTCTGGGCGGATATGGATGATCCGTACGTTACTTACCATAACGATTTTATCGAATCCGAATGGTGGGCATTAAAGCAGATTTGGGATAAAGGTCTTTTGTATAAGGGCTTTAAAATCGTGCCCTACTGCCCCCGTTGCGGAACTCCGCTGTCCAGCCACGAAGTGGCACAAGGCTATAAAGACGTGAAAGAAAAATCCGCCATTGCAAAATTCAAAGTGAAAGGCGCGGAAAACGAATTTATTTTGGCTTGGACCACTACTCCCTGGACTTTACCCTCCAATGTGGCACTTTGCGTAAATCCCGACGAAACCTATGTGAAAATTGAAACCGAGGGTGTGAAATACATTTTAGCGGAAGCTTTGGTATCAAGCGTAATTGAAACCGAATAC
>JAZPXM010000054.1:0-5908 GCA_045543675.1 Acutalibacteraceae bacterium | reverse complement strand
TGGTGTTCCCGATTCGGGTACGCCCCACGCTATCGGATACGCCCATGAAAGCCATTATAACTTTGCCCGTGCATTTATCAAGTATACGCCGACCTGGTCCCGCAGTTTTACACCGCGGCATCAGTCCGAAAGACAGCAGGTCGCTAAAATGAAGCAAATCCCCGTCAAAGAATTGATTGAGGATAAAAAACTATTGTTTGTAGACGATTCCATTGTTCGCGGCACACAGTTAAAAGAAACGGTGGATTTTTTGTATGAAAGCGGCGCTAAGGAAGTGCATATGCGCTCTGCTTGCCCACCGATTATGTATGGTTGCAAATATCTTAACTTTTCCCGCAATACCGGCGATATGGAATTGATAGCAAGACAAACCATCGTGGAGTTAGAGGGAGAAGAAGGTATTCACTATATCGATCAATACAGTGACGGCAATACTGAGCGCGGCAAAAAACTACGCAAAGCTATTTGCGAAAAACTACATTTTGCTTCTCTCGAATTCCAATCAATAGAGGGTATCGTTGAAGCTATCGGGTTACCCGAATGTGACCTTTGCACCTACTGTTGGAATGGCAAAGAATAAATGATACGAAAGGAAGAAATCGTATGAAAAACTCTCGATCCGAAAGTTACGCCGCGGCGGGCGTAGATATTACCGCCGGTTACAAATCGGTAGAATTGATGAAAAAGCATATCAACCGCACAAAAAACGCAGGCTGCCTTGACGACGTCGGCGGCTTTGGCGGTTGTTTCGGCCTTGATCTGACGGGTATCACCGAACCCGTTCTGGTTTCGGGTACCGACGGTGTCGGCACTAAAATTAAATTAGCGATGTTAATGGACAAGCACGATACCATTGGCATCGACTGCGTAGCAATGTGTGCCAACGATATTATCTGCTGTGGCGCGAAACCGCTCTTTTTCCTTGATTACATCGCTTGCGGCAAAAACTATCCCGAAAAGATTGCGGATATTGTCGGCGGTGTGGCGGAAGGGTGTGTACAAGCAGGTTGTGCGCTGATCGGCGGTGAGACCGCAGAACATCCCGGTTTGATGCCCGCTGACGATTATGACCTCGCCGGCTACTGCACGGGCGTTGTAGACAAATCCAAAATCTTAGATAAAAATACCGTTGCCGACGGCGATGCGGTTATCGCGTTGGCATCTACGGGCGTACATTCCAACGGTTTTTCGCTGGTGCGTAAAGTGTTCGACATTGAAAACGCCGACCTTCACGCGCCTATTGCAGAACTGGGCGGTAGATCCTTAGGTGAAACGCTGCTCACCCCCACCAAAATGTACGTAAAATCCGTATTGGCGCTTCTCGAACAGGTTAAAGTGAAAGCAGTGTCCCATATCACGGGCGGCGGTTTCTATGAAAACATTCCGCGCGCTTTGCCCGACGGCAAAAGCGTGAAGATTGACCGAAACGCGCTGAAAATCCTGCCTATTTTTAACTATATTGCGCAAGTCGGCAATATTCCCGAACGCGATATGTTCAACACGTTTAATATGGGTGTCGGTATGGTGATTACCGTTGCGGCGGCAGACGTGGAGAAATCGCTCGAGATCCTGCGTGCAAACGGCGAAGACGCGTACGTTATCGGTGAAGTGGTATCGGGTGACGAAGGAGTTATTTTATGAACAAAACGAAAATAGCGGTTTTCGTTTCGGGCGGCGGCACCAACCTGCAAGCGCTTTTAGATGCACAGCAAAACGGCATCTTGCAAAGCGGTGAGATCGTGTTAGTACTTAGTTCTAACCCCGAAGCATATGCGTTAGAACGCGCGAAAAAAGCAGGGGTCGCCACCACGGTGGTATCCCGCAAAACGTGCAGTTCGCAAGAAGCGTTTGAACAAAGCATTTTAACGGTGTTACAAGAAAATGGTATTGAACTTATCGTGCTCGCAGGTTTTATGAGCATTTTAAGTGAGAACTTTACCTCCCGTTTTCCCCGCCGTATCATCAACGTACATCCGTCCCTCATTCCCTCTTTCTGCGGAAAAGGGTTTTACGGCTTGCGTGTACACGAGGCGGCACTCGAAAAGGGCGTAAAAGTTACAGGCGCTACCGTACATTTTGTAAATGAGATTCCCGACGGCGGCGAGATCATTATGCAAAAAGCGGTGTACATAGAGGACGGTGACACCCCGGAAGTGCTGCAAAAGCGCGTGATGGAACAAGCGGAATGGCAACTGTTGCCTGCCGCTGTCGAAAAAGTAGCAAACGAAATGTTGTCATAAAGAAAGGTGAGAAATATGGCTTTATATGATCTGAGCACCCTGCTGAATACCAATTCCTACCCCGGCAGAGGCATTGTCATCGGACAATCCAAAGACGGTAAAAATGCACTCATTGCGTACTTCATTATGGGTCGCAGTGTTAACAGTCGCAATCGCGTGTTTGAAATGCACGAAAAAGGTATGCGCACTAAAGCGTATGACGAGAGCAAACTCACCGACCCGCATCTCATCATCTACAATCCCTACTTGAAGCGCGGTAACATCGACATCATCACCAACGGTGATCAAACCGATACCGTGTATGATTACATCGAAGAGCACGGCGAAGATGGTTTCAGCTTTGAGAAAGCGTTGCACACGCGTGAATTTGAGGACGATGCACCCAACTTTACCCCGCGCATTTCGGGTATCCTGCATTACGCGTTTGAAGGCAACACCTTCCACTACAAACTTTCTATTCTAAAGAGTTCCAACGGTGACCCTACCGTTTGTGACAGATATTTTTACAGTTATACACCGTTGGCGGGTAAAGGTCATTTCATTCACACCTACAAATGCGACGGCAATCCCATCCCCTCTTTCTACGGCGAACCGGAGGAGATCGAACTGCCCAACACCGCCAAAGAGTTGGCGGATATTTGCTGGAACAACTTGAACGAAGATAACAAGGTATCCCTGTTCGTCCGTCAGATCCCGTTGGACGGCAGTGAGCCCACTGAAATCATTATCAACAAAAACGTATAAGAGCGGAGGAATAACAAATGAAAGAATTCGAACTCAAATACGGTTGTAATCCCAACCAAAAACCGTCCAAGATCTTTATGGAAGACGGCAGTGAACTGCCGATTGAAATTCTGTGCGGCAGACCCGGTTACATCAACTTTTTAGACGCGTTCAACTCCTGGCAGTTGGTAAAAGAAATCAAAGAAGCGTTGGGATTGCCCGCCGTCACTTCTTTCAAGCACGTCAGTCCTACCTCCGCCGCTATCGGTTTGCCGTTGTCCGACAAACTGAAAAAAGCGTGTTTTGTGGATGACATCGAAGGATTAGACGAGTCTCCTTTGGCTTGTGCATACGCAAGAGCGCGCGGCACCGACCGTATGTGTTCTTTCGGCGACTGGGTAGCCCTTTCCGACGTATGTGACGAAACCACCGCTTTACTCATCAAACGCGAAGTGTCCGACGGCGTTATCGCCCCCGGCTACACCGAAAAAGCGTTGGAAATCTTAAAGACCAAACGCAAAGGCAACTACAACATCGTCAAAATTGACGAAAACTACGTACCCGCGCCCCAAGAGCGCAAGCAGGTGTACGGTATCACCTTTGAGCAAGGCAGAAACGAGTTCAAAATCAACAAAGAACTGCTTTCTAACGTGGTGACCGCCAACAAAGACCTGCCCGAAAGCGCGGTGCGCGACCTTATCATTGCACTTATCACCTTGAAATACACCCAATCCAACTCGGTATGTTATGCGGTAGACGGACAGGCAATCGGCGTTGGTGCCGGCCAGCAATCCCGTATCCATTGTACCCGCTTGGCAGGTACCAAGGCGGATACCTGGCAGTTGCGTCAACATGACAAGGTTTTAAATCTGCCGTTTTTGCCTACTTTAGGCAGACCCGACCGCGATAACGTTATCGACGGGTATATCAACCAAAACGAAGAAGACGTATGCGCAGACGGTAATTGGCAGAAGTATTTCACCGAACAGCCCGCTCCCTTTACCCGCGAAGAACAGGACGCATATCTTGCAGCCTTGTCGGGTGTGGCGCTCGGTTCGGATGCGTTCTTCCCGTTCAGCGACAACATCGAGCGCGCGAAAAAGAGCGGCGTTTCCTACATTGCTGAACCCGGCGGCTCTATCCGTGACGATGCGGTTATCGAATGTTGTGACAAATACGGTATTGCCATGGCATTTACCGGTATGAGACTGTTCCACCACTAAGGAGAAAACGTATGAGAATTTTAGTAGTCGGTGGTGGCGGTCGTGAACACACCATCATCAAAAAACTCAAACAAAACAAAGACGTGACCGAGATTTTCGCACTGCCCGGCAACGGCGGTATTGCCGCAGATGCCACTTGTGTAAATATCGGTGCAAAAGATATTGACGGTATCGTCAAATTCGCCAAGGAAAACGCCATAGATTTTGCTGTTGTAGCACCCGACGACCCGTTGGTGCTTGGCTGTGTGGATGCTTTGAACGCTATCGGCGTCCCCTGCTTCGGTCCGACGGCAAACGCCGCCATTATCGAGGGCAGTAAAGTATTCTCTAAAAACTTAATGAAAAAATACGGTATCCCCACCGCCGCTTACGAGACCTTTACCGATAAGGATGCGGCACTTGCCTATCTAGACACCTGTCCTATCCCCACCGTTGTAAAAGCGGACGGTTTAGCGCTGGGCAAAGGCGTCATTATCGCGTTTACCCGTGAGGAAGCGAAAAATGCCGTGGTTTCTATGATGGAAGACAAGATGTTCGGTGACAGCGGTAACGCTATCGTTATCGAAGAATTCTTAACCGGCCCCGAAGTGTCGGTGCTGGCTTTCACCGACGGCAACGTGGTAAAACCGATGGTATCTTCCATGGACCACAAACGCATCGGCGACGGAGATACGGGCCTTAACACAGGCGGTATGGGCACTATCGCCCCCAACCCCTATTACACCGCAGACGTGGCTACCCGTTGTATGGAAGAAATCTTCCTGCCGACCATTGACGCGATGAACAAAGAAGGACGCACCTTTAAAGGGTGTTTATACTTTGGGTTGATGCTCACCCCGAACGGTCCTAAAGTCATCGAATACAACTGCCGTTTCGGCGACCCCGAAACGCAGGTGGTATTACCGCTTTTAGAAAGCGATCTTCTCACCATTATGCAAGCTACCGCTAACGGCACACTTGCCGACACACCCGTGCAGTTTGCAGACAAAGCCGCTTGTTGTGTGGTGATGGCATCAAACGGGTATCCCGTTAAATACGAAAGCGGTTTTGAAATCACGTTACCCGCCACGATGCCTGCCAATAAGGACGTGTATATTGCGGGCGCGAAAAAAGTCGGCGAAAAACTGCTTACCGCAGGCGGTCGTGTACTCGGTGCCGTCGCGGTAGCGGATACCTTGGCAGACGCGGTAAAGGAAGCATACGCCCTTGCAGATACCATTCATTTTGACAATGCGGTTATGCGCCGTGATATCGGCAAACGTGCATTAGAGAAAGGACAGAACTGATGGTTTACAGAGTTTACGTTGAGAAAAAGCCCGCCCTTGCACACGAAGCGGCGGCACTTACCAAGGATATCGTCACCTTTCTCGGTGTAGATGCCTTGAAAAATATCCGCGTTATCAATCGCTATGACGTGGAAGATATCGAAGAAGCGTTATTTCAGTACGCGTGTACCACCGTGTTTTCCGAGCCGCAATTGGATAACACCGCTGAAAAAATTGAAACCGACGGGTACACCT
Source organism: Acutalibacteraceae bacterium (assembly GCA_045543675.1). Classification (GTDB taxonomy): domain Bacteria; phylum Bacillota; class Clostridia; order Oscillospirales; family Acutalibacteraceae; genus URNF01. The sequence goes on along the minus strand of JAZPXM010000054.1, from coordinate 202 downwards.
GCTTTGCAGTGGAATTCCTGCCCGGTCAGTTTGACCAACGTGCCGACAGCGCGGCGCAGTGTATCCAGCTTATCTCTTGCGGCAACAAACCGCTGGTGCGTACCGCAAAAGTGTATCTGTTGGAAGGTGATCTTTCCGCAGAGGATGTAGACAAAATCAAAAAATACGTCATTAACCCCGTAGAAAGCCGCGAAGCATCGTT
>JAZPXM010000053.1:0-14230 GCA_045543675.1 Acutalibacteraceae bacterium | reverse complement strand
GGTGTGTTAGCAGCGGTATGTGATATTGCCGCTGAACGACGTGATTATGCCACACAGCAGTGGCATATCCCCACTTTCGAGAATTACGCGGAAATGTTGGACAGTCATCTTCTGGATGCGGTGATTATCAGCGTGCCGCATCCGCTGCACGGGGATATGGCAATAGCGGCGTTGCAGGCGGGTTTACACGTGTTGGTAGAAAAACCGATAGATATTACCGTGTCAAAAGCCGCGCAACTCAATGCTGTTGCGGAAAACAGCGGTAAAGTATTCGGCGTGATGTTTAACCAACGCACGTCACCGTTGTTTCAAAAGGCTAAAGAACTGTTGGACGGCGGTATGCTTGGCGAAATGAAACGTGTGTCGTGGACAGTTACCAACTGGTATCGTACACAACACTATTATGATGCGGGCAGTTGGCGCGCTACGTGGGCAGGAGAAGGCGGTGGCGTTCTGCTCAATCAAGCACCGCACAATCTTGATATCTGGCAGTGGTTGTGCGGTATGCCGACAGCAATAACCGCGTTTTGTCAGCAAGGCAGATACCACCGCATTGAAGTGGAAGACGACGTCACCATTTTTGCACGCTACGCTAACGGTGCGACAGGTACGTTTATCACGTCAACAGGAGAATATCCCGGTACAAACCGCTTGGAAATCGTAGGGGATAAGGGAAAAATCATTTTGGAAGACGACACACTCAAATGGTGGCAGCTCGAATGTGCCGAGCGGGAGTTTTGCTTTACTTGTCCCACAACCGTGCCCGAAACACCCGTAAACTACAGTACGTATGCACCGAAAGACAAAGGAACCGCGCACATCGGGATTCTTAATAATTTCACTGCGGCTGTTCTAAGCGGTACGCCGCTGTTAGCGCCGGGTGTTGACGGTATACGGGCGCTGACTATCAGTAATGCCGCATACCTTTCCGCGTGGACAGGTAAGGAAGTGACCATACCGTTTGATGCAGACGCGTTTGATAGCTTGTTAGCGGAAAAAGCGGCATCTTCTGCGTTTCTTTCCCAAAAAACGGATGCCGATACGAAATACGGTACATATTCTCCGCGTTGGCAAGTGAATTGGTAACAAAACGCCTTTGGAAATTCCAAAGGCGTTTTTTTGTTTTATATTTTTATGTGTAGGTGCATATCTTTTCACATAAAGGGAGTGATTGATATGAAAAAAAGATGGTTGGCATTACTGATGGCGGTAGGCATATTTTGTTGCACTTTAACTGCTCACGCAAGCGAAAATTACATTTACGATGTGAGTGATGGACAAAAACCGTTTGCGGAAGATGACAGCGTGTGGATACCTACAGCCGCGGCAGTAAGTGAAGCGGCTTTAGCGGTAGGCGGAAAATCTGCCGTGCTTTTAGAACAGGCGACGGGGGAGATGCTGTTTGCCAAAAATGCACACGATAAATTACCGATAGCTTCTGTTACCAAGATAATGACCTTGTTGTTGGTGATGGAAGCATTGGACAGTGAACAGATAAAGATAGATGAAACAGTTGTTTGCTCTAAAACGGCGGCATCTATGGGCGGGTCGCAGATATGGCTGGAAGAAGGAGAACAAATGACGGTGGACGAACTGCTCAAAGCCGCCGTTATCGTGTCTGCAAACGATGCTTGTGCCGCTTTAGCGGAGCATTTGTGCGGAACGATCGAACAGTTCGTGTTGCGTATGAACGAACGCGCAAAGGAACTGGGTATGCAGGATACCACCTTTTTGGATTGCAGCGGTTTGAACGACCAAGGCGTGTCGTCTGCACACGACGTTGCTGTGATGGCAAGGGAACTGATGAAACATAAAGGTATACAAAAGTACACTACCGTTTGGATGGATAGTTTAAGGGGCGGTGAATCGGCATTGGTAAATACCAATAAACTGGTGCGGCATTATAAAGGCGCAACGGGTCTGAAAACGGGCACTACCGCTGCGGCAGGACATTGTCTGGCGGCAACTGCCGAACGGGACGGTATCGCGTTTGTAGCGGTTATTCTCGGCTGTGATACGACAGATGAACGGTTTGGCGGTGCACGCGCAATGCTGGATTACGGGTTTGCCAACTACACGCTGTATACACCCACAGCGGATGAAGCATCTCTCGCCCCTGTCACCGTCAAGCACGGCACCGCACAAACCGTAACGGTAGCGGCAGGAGATGCAACGCCGTTATTGCTGAAAAAAGGACAGGAAAGGCAGGTTGTACCGAAAATCGAACTGGCTGAAACGGTGGATGCACCGGTAGAAGCAGGGCAGGTCTTGGGTGAATGGCAACTGCTTTTAAATAACGAAATTGTTGCCAAAATCCCGCTTCGTGCGACCATGACAGTTGGAAAAATGACGCTTAAGGCGGCTTTGGGTCGTTTGCTTGCTTCTTTAGCGGCGTGAATGTGACTTTTTTGTAAAAATTGACCGATTGGCGTTGCGGAAAATCCGACGGTATGATAACATATTCACAAACCCAAAACGGAAACTTTTTTGCTTTACATATGGTGAAATTGTTGTAAATATGGACGTATGTTGCATATATTTGCAACAAGTATCCATTGATAGATTTTGCGGTTTGGATTATACTTAGATTGTAGGAAAAACCAGTTTAGAAAACGAGGGATGTACAATGTCTGTAAAGTTGGAAACGCGGTATGCGGGCGGTTTTATTGCACCGCATGAGTATGACGCGATTGCACCGTATATCAAGGTGGCACACGACACCTTGCATAACCGCAACGGTCTCGGCAACGACTTCTTGGGTTGGGTGGATTTACCCACTAACTATGATAAAGAAGAATTTGCCCGTATCAAAGCGGCGGCTGCGCGCATTAAAGAAACTACCGATATCTTCATTGCCATCGGTATCGGCGGTTCGTATCTCGGTGCCCGTGCGGCAATCGAATTTTTGAAATCTCCGCTGTATAATGCGAAGAAAAAAGATACCCCCGATGTGTATTTCGCGGGTAACAGTATCAGCAGTACTGCATTGCAGGAATTGTTGGAACTGTGCGAAGGTCGCCGTGTATCCATTAACGTGATTTCCAAATCGGGTACGACTACCGAACCTGCCATTGCGTTCCGCGTGCTGCGTGACTATCTTGAAAAAACGGTAGGCAAAGAAGAAGCGAAAAACCGTATTTTTGTAACCACTGACCGTGCTAAAGGCACCTTGAAAGCTTTGGCTGACCGCGAAGGATATGAGACCTTTGTTGTGCCGGATGATGTAGGCGGTCGTTTCTCGGTATTGACCGCTGTTGGTCTGTTGCCGATCGCTGTTGCGGGTTGTGACATTGATGCTTTGATGGCGGGTGCGCGTAAAGCACAGGAAGCTTTGTGCGATACCGCGCTTGATAACAACGACTGTTATAAATATGCTGCGGCACGCAACATTTTGTTGCGTCAAGGCAGAAGCGTGGAAATGATGGTCAGTTATGAACCGCAGTATGCGATGATGTCCGAATGGTGGAAACAACTGTACGGCGAGAGCGAAGGTAAAGACGGCAAAGGGTTGTTCCCTGCATCTGCTATTTTCTCCACCGACCTGCACTCGCTCGGTCAGTTTGTACAGGAAGGCTCTAACATCCTGTTTGAAACGGTTGTCCTGCTGGATAAACCCCAGTTGGAAAAGGTCATTGAGAACGATCCCGAAAACGTGGACGGTTTGAACTTCCTGACCGGTAAAACGATGGATTTTGTTAACCAAAAAGCATTTGAAGGCACTGTATTGGCGCACGCGGACGGCGGCACGCCGACGTTGGTGATCCGTGTGCCGGAAGCTACCGAAGAACATTTGGGTTATCTCATTTACTTCTTCGAAAAAGCGTGTGCGATTTCGGGCTATCTGTTGGGCGTTAACCCCTTTAACCAGCCCGGCGTAGAAAGCTATAAGAAAAATATGTTTGCGTTGCTGGGTAAACCCGGTTACGAAAACGAAAAGGCGGCGTTAGAAGCCCGTCTTGCAGGAAATTAATGTATCCAAAGTCGTTGGTAACGGCTAAAAAATATTAGGAGGTTGTATTATGATCACTTTGATTCTCGGCAAAAAAGGTTCCGGCAAAACCAAAAAATTGATGGAGCTTTGCAACACCGCTGTTGCGCAGTCCAAAGGTAACGTGGTATTTATCGAGAAGGATAATACCTTGACCTATGACGTTAACCATCAGGTGCGTTTGGTATCCGCTGCGGATTTTGGTATCTGCGGTTTTGAAGCCCTTTACGGTTTCGTGGCCGGTATGTGTGCCGGAAATTATGATATTACGGATATTTTTGTAGACTCCACCTTGAAGATCGGCGGCACCGATATGCAAGAGTTGGATAAGTTCGTAGAAAAAATGAGCAAACTGGATGTACGTACCGTACTTTCGGTGTCTGCAGATAAGAGCGAAATTCCTGCACATATTGCAGAAATCGCCGAAGAAATCTGATAGACAAAGACGGCAAACGGCGGGAACCAACGGTTTCCGCCGTTTTCAAGCAGAAAGGATGAGCGCGGTGGCTATTTGGTATGAAGGCAACCGTAACAAAAAGGAAAACGAACGGGAAAAGGACGGCATTACCTATTATGTTCGCGGCCTTATCGAAGTGGACGGCGGCAGATATGAGCGGTATGGCGTAAAGACCCATTTTGTCGGCAGAGGCGAAGATTACATCGAAGTACTGCGCCGTTATGTCAGTCCGTTGTATCAAGACGGTGACATTGTGATGCTCGGCGAAAAGGTTATCTCGATGTGCCAGGATAACACCGTGGAAAAAGAAACGGTGCGCCTTGGCTTTTGGGCAAAGTTTTTATCTAAGTTTGCTACCAGTAACAGTAACGGTATTGGTATGGACGAGCCGTATAAATTACAGCTTGCCATCAATATGAAAGGCTTGCCGTTAATTTTGTGGGCGGTATTTTGTGGAGGCATTTGTAAGATTTTCGGCAAACGCGGCGTGTTCTATGAAATTGTGGGACAAGACGTAGCGGGTATTGACGGTTTTTATAGTCATTCGTCATTTGAAGTGTATCACGATTTGGCGGTGTTAAATCCCAAAGACCCGAATGGTGTTTGCAAAAACGTAAAAGAAACACTCGGTTTTCCGTGCATCCTGGTAGATGCTAACGATATTGACGTTGAAATACTGGGTAAATCTCCTGATTTGGCGGATAAAACCGATGCATTTTTGGCGGATCTTATCCGTGATAATCCTGCGGGTCAGGACGATGAAATGACGCCGTTTATCATCATTCGTGACATCGGCGATGGGGAAGCGGAAGCGTTTGTTCCGATGGAAGCGGTGGACGGGCCTACCCACTGATTTCTTTTTGTAGAAAATGCGGAATAACCGTAAAAATGTATTGACAAAACCTAAAATTGCCTTTATAATATCATGCGTGACACTTGAGGTGAACTATGCTTTTACAACTGCGACCGTTGTTTATGGGAGAGATCAGTTCTCTTGCCGTAGACGAAAATCTGGATTTTTCGAACGAGGAGTTTAACGGGCAGAAGCCGTTTAAAACCCCTGTAAACGTGAAAGGTACCGTGACTGCTTCGGCGGATGTAGTACTGTTGCGTGCCGAGATTTCCTTTGTATATGACGGCGTGTGTGATCGTTGTCTGAGCTCTTATAAAAAGGCGTATCGGATGCCGATTGAGCATATTCTGGTGGACAATCTCAGCAATGATGAGAACGACGATTTCATTTTGCTACAACAATATCAGTTGCCGCTGGACGATTTGGTATTGACTGATGTGTTGTTGGAATTGCCGTACAAATCGTTGTGTAAAGAGGATTGTAAGGGTTTGTGTTCTTCCTGTGGAAAGAACTTAAACGCCGGTCCTTGCGATTGTAAATCGGACACCGTCGATCCTCGCTTAGAGGTATTAAGACAGTTGATCAAGTAATAAAGACTATGTATTTGCACTAAGGAGGTGCTGACAATGGCGGTACCCAAGAGAAAAACTTCTAAAGCTCGTCGCGACAAGAGACGCAACAATCTGTGGAAGCTTTCTGCCCCCGCGCTGATGAAATGTCCGCAGTGCGGTGCGTACAAACGCGCTCACCGTCTCTGCGGTAACTGCGGTTACTACAACGGCAGACAGGTTGTCGTTGTGGATTCCGAGGCGTAAGTAGAACAGACCCGAAGTAGAGAAGGAGCGATCCTTCTCTATTTTTCTTTATCTTAAAAGTATTTGTAAGGAGGTGTCGGTATGGCAGTTACGATTGTCGGCGTTACAACGGGTTCGGTCTGTGAAAAGAAAAAAATCAAGGCAGGCGATATATTGCTTGCTGTTAATCGCAAAGAGATTGCAGACGTATTGGACTATCGCTTTCATCTGCAAAACAGCCGTCTGACACTCACACTGCAAACGGCGGCAGGTAAAAAACGTACTGTGCGATTGCACAAAAAGCCGCAGGACGATATTGGATTGGAATTTGAAACATACCTTATGGATAAGCAGCGCGCTTGTCGGAATAACTGTATTTTCTGTTTTATCGACCAGTTGCCGCAGGGTATGCGGGAATCGCTGTATTTTAAAGACGATGACAGCCGTTTGTCCTTTTTGTTCGGTAACTATATCACGTTGACCAACCTTACCGAGCACGAGATTGAGCGTATTATCGAAATGCATATCAGTCCTATCAATATTTCGGTGCATACAACCGATCCTGCATTGCGTTGTAAAATGATGAATAACCGCTTTGCAGGAGATGCGTTGAAAACGATGTACCGATTTGCGCAAGCGGGATTGACCATTCAATGTCAGTTGGTGTTGTGCCCCGGATATAATGACGGGGAAGCGCTGACCAAAAGTATGGAAGATTTGGCGGCTTTGTATCCATCGGTTACCAGCGTGGCGGCAGTTCCCGTGGGTTTGACCCGCTACCGCGATGGCTTGGCGCCGCTTCGTCCGTTTACTAAAGAAGAATCGCTGGATACCATACGCCGTATGGAAGAAATGGGTGACCGTATGTTAGAAAAATACGGCACACGTGTATTCTATCCGTCGGACGAATGGTATTTGAAAGCGGAATTGCCGTTGCCCGAAGCCGCATTTTATGAAGAGTTTTCACAGATAGAAAACGGTGTCGGTATGCTGGCGTCTTTGTACGACGAATTTGAACGGGCATTGGCAGACGCAGATACAGTCCCGCAAGGCAGTCGTATTTGTCTGGCAACGGGAAAAGCGGCGGCGCCCTTTTTTGAAAAGTTGGTTGACGAAATGCGCAAAAAGTGGGATACTGTAAATGTGGAAGTCGTAGCGGTAGAAAACCGCTTTTTCGGTGAAAATATCACGGTTGCAGGTCTTATAACCGGTAAAGACCTTGCGGAGCAATTACAGGGTAAACAGATGGATTATCTGCTGTTATCCCAAAATATGTTGCGTCAGCAAGGCGATTGTTTCTTGGATGATATGACACCTGCCGCATTAGAAACGGCACTTTCTACTACGATTCAATTTGTAACAGATGACGGTGCGGATGTGTTTGCCGCGCTGTGCAGATAAGGAGGGGATTGTGATGGCACGTCCCGTAGTCGCGGTGGTGGGCCGCCCCAACGTGGGAAAATCCACCTTGTTTAATAAGCTTATCGGTCAACGCCTTTCTATTGTGCAGGATACACCGGGTGTTACTCGGGACCGTATCTTTGCGGCGTGTGAATGGTGCGGCAGAAGTTTTATGCTTGCCGATACAGGCGGTATTGAACCCCGCACCGATGATATTCTGCTGTCCCAAATGCGTAAACAAGCGCAGTTAGCGATTGAACAAGCAGAAGTTATCGTGTTTGTAACTGACATTTTAAGCGGTGTGACCGCTGCGGACCAAGAAATCGCGGTAATGCTGAAAAAATCCGGCAAGCCCGTGGTGCTGTGTGTGAATAAATGTGATTCTGCGGGTGGTGCGCCTGCGGAATTTTATGAGTTTTATAATTTAGGACTGGGCGAACCTATCGCCGTGTCTTCGGTGCACGGTCACGGTACGGGTGACCTTTTGGATATGGTTTTGGAACATCTGCCGCCCGAAAATGAGACGGAAGAAGACACCGATACCATTCACGTGGCAATTATCGGCAAACCCAATGCGGGTAAATCGTCTCTGATTAATTGCATTGCAGGCGAAGAACGCTCTATTGTTTCGGATATTGCGGGTACGACCCGCGACGCTATCGATACCGCTATTTCCAATGAACACGGCGATTTTGTGTTTATTGATACGGCAGGTCTGCGCCGCAAGAGCAAAGTGGATGACCAGATTGAAAAATACAGCGTTTTACGTGCGCAAATGGCGGTAGAACGTGCCGATGTTTGTGTTATTATGATAGATGCTACCGAGGGCTTTACCGACCAGGACAGCAAGGTGGCCGGTATTGCGCACGAACAAGGTAAAGCATGCATTATCGCGGTAAATAAATGGGATGCTGTGGAAAAAGACGATAAAACGATGGGCGTGATGCGCAAAAAGCTGATGAACGATTTTTCGTTTATGTCCTATGCGCCGTTTATCTTCATTTCTGCAAAGACGGGACAACGCGTACCGCGCCTTTTCGAACTGATTAAGTTTGTGGCACAGCAAAATGCGATGCGTATCTCTACGGGTATGCTCAATGACGTGTTAGCGGAAGCGACGGCACGTGTACAGCCGCCTACAGATAAAGGCAAACGCTTGCGTATTTATTATATGACGCAGGCATCTATAAAACCGCCTACGTTTGTATGCTTTGTCAACCGCGCAGAACTGTTCCATTTCTCGTATCAGCGGTATTTGGAAAATCAGATTCGTGATACGTTCGGCTTGGAGGGCACGCCTGTACGGTTTGTGGTACGTGAAAAAGGGGAAAACCCCAAGAAATAACAACTGCGTAGGAGAAGGGAGAAATACGTATGTTGGATATCGTTTTTACTTCGTTGGAAAACAGTTGGCTGGCTGTTTTGTTGACCGCTGTTACGGCGTATTTGCTTGGCAGTATTAATAGTGCAGTTATCGTCTCTCGCACGCTGTTTAAGGAAGATGTACGTGAAAAGGGGAGCGGCAACGCAGGTGCGACCAATATGTTGCGCAACTACGGCAAAAAAGCGGCGGCATACACCACCATCGGTGACCTGCTCAAAAGCATTGTTGCCGTATTGCTTGGCGGTTGGCTGTTGATGACTGTACAAATGACCCACGCGCAGGAAATCAGCGTTGATAGCTTGCGTATTGTTGGTCGGTATATGGCAGGTATGTTCTGCGTACTTGGTCACCTATATCCCGTATTTTTCGGCTTCAGAGGCGGAAAAGGGGTTATGACGTCGCTGGGTATGATCATTATACTGGATATTCGTGTGGCGGCACTGTGTTTATTGACCTTTGGCATTGTGGTAGCGCTGTCCCGTATGGTGTCCTTAAGTTCCATTTTGGCGGTGTTTGTAGCGCCGTTCCTTGTGTATCTGTTTGGTACGTTTGTGGACGGACATTCCACGCTTGCCGTTGGTTTTTGTACCTTTATGGTGGCTGTCATTTCCTCTATTGTGATTTTTCAACACCGTACCAATGTTGTACGCATTATCAAAGGCACCGAAAACAAACTGTCTTTTAGCAAAAAGAAATAAGAAAGAAAAAAGCCGTGGAAAGCAACGCATTGCTTTCCACGGCTTTTTTTTATATTTATTCTTCGCCGTCCTGTTCGTACATCAACTGTTGTGCAGGGGTGCGGACAGCTTGTTTTGCCTGACGTACTTCAACAAGCTGCTGGCTTAACGTTTCTTCCGCTTTCTTCAATAGGTTTTCGGTGAAATCCTGTGCGTTTTTACGCATTTCCTTGGCACGCTTTTGGGTTTTGGTCAGGATTTCATTAGATTTGGCCTGCGCCTGCAGTACCACTTCTTCACGGGACACCATGGTGCGCTGACGTTCTTCGGCAGAACGGATGATGCTTTCCGCTTCTGCGCGAGCAGATGCGATAATGTCTGCACGGTCGGCAACAATGCGGCGCGCGTGCTGAATTTCACCGGGAAGATTGGCACGGATGTCGTTTAAGATATCTCTGACAGCGTCTGCCTCAATCAAACATTTACCGCCCGACAGCGGTACGAGATAGGCTTTGTCCACCATATCGTCGATTTTGTCAAGTAATTCTTCTACACTGATAGCCATAGGTTTATTCTCCTTTTCCGATTTTTTTCACAATATCCGATAAAATGCAATGTGGAACAAAGTCAGTAATATCCGCACCGAGCGTCGCGACTTGTCGTACCAGACTGGAAGACAGATACATATGCTCAGCGGTGGTAGTAAGGAACACCGTTTCCGCCTGCGGGTATAATTTACGGTTGGTCAGTGCCATCTGGAATTCATATTCGAAATCTGACATAGCCCGTAAGCCCTTTACAATGGCCACCGCATTTTTCTCTTTTACATAATCTGCCAATAAACCGTCAAACGCATCCGCTTCTACGTTCGGCAGATCGGCGGTACAACGGTTGATCATTTGCACGCGTTCTTCCTTGGTAAAAACGGGGTGTTTGGCGTTGTTGGTCATTACTACCACGATGACCTTGTCAAACAATGCCGCCGCACGACGGATAATGTCAAGGTGACCGTTGGTAACAGGATCAAAACTGCCGGGGCAAACGGCGATTTTCATGGCGCCCATCCTTTCAGCGATAAACGGTGATGTGTATTCTACCGTATTGATAGGTGCGGTATATTGATACAGCACCCACGGTTTCGGGTAACACGGTGCCGTCGTCACTTTCGCAAACGACCACACCGCCCGCGTTTAATTTTTCGGTAACGGTTTCTAATGCAGGGATAAGTAGGGGGGAGGCATACGGTGGGTCTAAGAAAACCACGTCAAACGTTTCGCTTGTACGTGCAAGAAACCCTAACGCGTCCGCTGTCACTACCTGTGCTTTATCGGTTAACCGTGTAGTTTGCAGATTGCGGCGAATAATATCTACCGCTTTTTTGCTTTGATCCACAAACACACCGTATTTGGCACCGCGACTTAATGCTTCAATGCCGAGTTGTCCCGAACCTGCAAATAAGTCCAGCACTTTCTTGTACGGCAAATCAAACTGAATTGCGGAAAATACGGCTTCTTTTACCTTGTCGGTGGTGGGACGTGTGGCATCTCCTGCCAACGTCTCCAAGCGGCAACCGCGGGCAGTACCGGTAATGACACGCATAGCGGTTCCTCCATTCTAACCTTATTTATCAGTATACTCTTGTTATCGAAAAATGTCAATTCACCTTTTCAAACTTGTACGCCGTTACAGAAGTAAACGGCACGCCCGCTTTGATAACGCAGGACGGGAAATCGGGATGATTGGGGGAATCGGGGAAAAACTGGGTCTCCATACAGAACCCTTGGTATTGCACGATTTGTCCGTGTTTGCCAAACGGCGCGCCTTTGGAATTGGTAGTGTAAATCTGGATGCCGGGCATATCGGTGTAGCAGGTCACAGCAATGCCTGTTTTAGGGCTTTCTGCACGCATGGCGGGACGGTAGGTGCCTGCCTCCATAGACAATATAAAGTTGTGATCAAGACCGTTGCAAGCAGCAATTTCCGGATGGTCGGATAATACCACGTCACCGAATGTTTTCGGTTCGCGTAGGTCAAAAGGTGTGCCGTCCACAGCACGAATACCGACGGGAATTAAATTTTCATCTACAGGGGTGTAGGCATCTGCATAGATTTCAAAAGCGGTGTCTAAAATAGTATCCCCTTCATCGCCGCTGACGTTGAAATACGCATGGTTGGTAAAACTTGCCACCGTATCCTTGTCCGATTTGGCATCGTATTGGATCTTTAAGGTGTTGTCATCCGTCACCGAGAAGGTTACTTTGAGCGTCAAATTACCGGGGAACCCTTCTTCGCCGTCTGCGGAGAATACCGTGGCGGAAAGGGTGGTTTCGTCCACAATTTCCATATCCCACATTTTTTTGTCAAAGCCGATATTACCGCCGTGTAACTGATTTTTTCCATCTTCGTTGACGGTGACTTGATAATCCATACCGTTTAAGGAGAATTTTCCTTTGGCAATGCGGTTGGCATACCGACCGACTGTAGCACCGAGATACCCTTTTACTTTCGTATAAGATTCTGCATCATTATACCCTAAAATCATATCTTTGCCGTCGAACATAATGGATTGCAGGGTGGCACCGTAGTCTAAAACCGAGACGGTGAGTCCACCTTTGCCTGCGATAACGTATTTTGTTACTTGTATATCATTGCGAATGGTACCGAAAGATTGTGTTGTGATTGCCATAATACTATCTCCTTATCTGTCCCAAAGTTTTTCGGCGTAAATGCCTTCATTTTTCATGTTTCCCCACGCTTCGCGTACAGCAGGCAGGGCGGCGGCATAGGGCATACCGTACCATTTGTCGGTGGTGGTCAGAACGGTAGCATCTGCCTCGCCCGATGCCATCATAAAGTTGATGACGCTCGGCAGGTAGAATTCCGATTTCAGTTCATTGCCTTTTTCCTTTAAGAAATCCACAAATAAACTTTCAAAACTGTCCAAAGCGCCTGCAGGGAACGCCCAGCAGTTCATAGAAACGGGGGTTTCGGGCGCTAACGCTTCCCAAGTTTTACCATCGTCTTCGGTGAACTGCGGCACACCGTCTTTGATTTCAATGTGGGTGCGTTCTACAAGTGACAGCAGTTTGCCGTTTTCGTCCGTTTCACAAATACCGCGGGAAACATATCCGTTTTCGGTTAAGGTGTTTTTGAGCATATACCCGGCCATTGCGAGATGTTTTCTGCCGTCGGTTTGCGGCTTTTTCAAAAATTCTGCTAATAAACGGAAACCCTCTCTGCCGTAATAGTCATCCGCATTGATAACCGCAAACGCGCCGTTGACGGCACCTTTGCAACACAAAATCGCGTGTCCCGTACCCCACGGTTTTTCTCTGCCCGCGGGAACGGTAAAGCCGTCGGGTAATTTGTCCAGTTCCTGATATACGTAGGTGACGGGACAGTATTTTTCGATACGGTTACCGATATGTTCTTTGAACGCATCTTCAATAGCGTGTTTAATGACAAATACCACGTCACCAAACCCTGCCGCTAACGCATCGTGAATAGAATAGTCGATAATTAATTCTCCTGCGGGACCGACGGGGGTCAACTGCTTTAATCCGCCGAAACGGCTGCCCATACCTGCGGCCATAATAATAAGAGTCGGTTTTTTGCTTACCATAAAGAAACTCCTTTCGTAATGTGCATATCCGTGCAACAAAAATCCATTGATTTCCTTTTTGTAAAGGTGCTATAATGCAAACAAAGGGAAACCTTTTTTCTATTATACTACGGAGGGATGAAAATGGCAATACTTATTACGGGCGGATGTGGATTTATTGGTTCTCATACCTGCCTTGAAATGCTGGAAGCGGGATATGAGATCGTTGTTTTGGACAACTATTATAATTCCAGTCCCAAAGCACTCCAACGCGTAAAGGAGTTGGCGGGTAAAGAAATCCCGTTTTATGAGTGTGACATCCGTGATGCAGACGGACTGCGTAAAATTTTCAAAGCGCATACAATTGAAGCGGTTATCCATTTTGCCGGCTTAAAAGCGGTTGGTGAATCGGTGGCAAAACCGCTGGAATATTATGATAACAATATCGGCGGTACCGTGACCTTGTGTCAGGTGATGGCAGAAGCGGGTTGTAAACGGATGATCTTCAGTTCTTCCGCTACCGTTTACGGTATGTCCAATCCGTCTCCGCTGGTAGAAACCTATAAAACGGGTGACTGCACCAATCCTTACGGTCGCACCAAATATATGATTGAAGAGATCTTGAAGGACGTGTGTATTTCCGACCCCGCATGGAGCGTTGTATTACTGCGTTACTTTAATCCCATCGGTGCGCACGAAAGCGGTAAGATCGGTGAAAATCCCAACGGTATCCCGAATAACCTGATGCCGTATGTATCGCAGGTGGCAATCGGCAAACGCGAATTCTTGTCGGTGTTTGGTGATGACTACGATACACCCGACGGTACGGGTGTGCGTGACTATATTCACGTGGTTGACCTTGCCAAGGGTCACGTAAAAGCCACCGATTATGCCTTGGCGCATAGCGGCGCGGAGGTGTTTAACCTTGGTACAGGCAACGGCAACAGCGTGTTGGATCTGGTGAAAACCTTTGAAGAAGTGAACGGCGTGCCCGTACCGTATAAAATTGTGCCCCGCCGCCCCGGTGACGTGGCGACCTGCTACTCCGACCCTGCAAAAGCAAAAGAAATGCTCG
>JAZPXM010000052.1:0-2821 GCA_045543675.1 Acutalibacteraceae bacterium | reverse complement strand
GACGAGGCGGCTATCGGTATGGTCAACTCTAAAACCACCGCGGTGCGTGTGATTCCCGCTATCGGTAAGCAGGTGGGGGATGAGTTATCTTTCGGCGGTCTGCTTGGTAGCGGTCCTGTGATGCCCATCAATATGGTGTCTCCCGAAAAATTCATTGCGCGTGGTGGCAGAATCCCCGCTCCGATGCAAAGTCTCAAAAACTAAAAAAACGCTGTGTCCAAAGGACACAGCGTTTTTTTGCGGAATTTAGAATGCAATTTTTTGCAATAAGTATGTTTTAAGTTCTGAAACGGGAATACGAACCTGTTCCATAGAATCACGTTCACGAACGGTTACGCAGTTATCGGCAGGCGTGTTTTCGTCACCGACCGTTTCAAAGTCGACGGTGATACAGAACGGCGTGCCGATTTCATCTTCACGGCGGTACCGTTTGCCGATAGAACCGGCTTCGTCATAATCAACCATAAAGTCTTTGGCAAGTTCCGTATAGATTTCCTGCGCTTTAGGTGCCAATTTCTTGGACAGCGGCAGTACAGCGGCTTTAAACGGTGCCAAGGCGGGATGTAAGCGCATAACAACACGGGTGTCGTTCTTTTCCGCGTCTACCACTTCTTCATCATACGCATCGCACAGAACTGCCAAAACACTACGTTCCACGCCGAGACTGGGCTCAATAACATAGGGGATGTAATGCTCATTGGTTTCTTGATCGAAGTAAGTGAGATCCTTGCCCGACGTATTCTGGTGCTGGGTCAAGTCGTAATCGGTACGGTCTGCAACGCCCCACAGTTCACCCCAGCCGAACGGGAACAGGAACTCAAAGTCGGTAGTGGCTTTGGAATAGAAGCACAGTTCTTCGGGATCGTGGTCACGTAAACGCAGGTTTTCGTCTTTCAAACCGATAGCGAGCAACCACTGGTGACAAAATTCACGCCAGTAGGTAAACCATTCTAAATCGGTGCCGGGTTTACAGAAAAATTCCAGTTCCATCTGTTCGAATTCACATACGCGGAAAATAAAGTTGCCGGGGGTGATTTCGTTGCGGAAAGATTTACCGATCTGCGCGATACCAAACGGCAGTTTTTTACGGCTGGAACGCTGTACGTTCACAAAGTTGGTAAAAATACCCTGTGCGGTTTCGGGGCGCAGATATACGGTGTTTTTCGCGTCTTCGGTGACCCCCTGGAACGTTTTAAACATAAGGTTAAACTGACGGATATCGGTAAAATTGTGTTTGCCGCAGGTGGGGCAGGGGATATTGTGTTCTTCCACAAAATCTTTCATTTCCTGCTGGGAGAACGCATCAATGGGTTTCGGCAGGGTGAAGCCCGTTTCGCCGCACCAGTCTTCGATTAATTTGTCGGCACGGAAACGTTCTTTACATTCTTTGCAGTCCATTAACGGGTCGGAAAAACCTGCTAAGTGACCGGAAGCTACCCAAGTCTGCGGATTCATCAAAATGGCGGCATCCAAACCTACGTTGTAGGGATTTTCCTGCACGAATTTTTTCCACCACGCCTTTTTGACGTTATTTTTCAGTTCCACGCCTAAGGGACCGTAGTCCCACGTGTTGGCAAGGCCGCCGTAGATTTCGGAACCGGCGAAGATAAAGCCGCGTCCTTTACACAAGGCGACGATTTTTTCCATTGTTTTTTCAGTGTTTTTCATTGGTGTTCGTTCCTTTCCGCAAGGATAATTTTCATACCTATTTAATGTAATATAAAAAAGCAGGATTGTCAACCGTCCTTTGGAAAAAATTAAAAATTGCCGTGGGAAACAGGCGATGCTTCTTTTCATGGGAAAGGGTAGAAGCTGATTGTAAAATGGTGTAGAAAAAAGGGATTATTATGCAAAATTGACAAAAAAATTCACCTTTTTAGTATATTTTGTAGAATTCTAACAAGTTTCGCAAAAAAACATTTGACAAATGCCCGCGAATAGAGTATAGTACTGTATATACGACTGCGATAGAGGTGGTTGTGTGCAAAAGAGCGCAAATGCACCGTCCGCGGATATGGAAGATGCTGCTTTAGTGGCGTTGGCAAAAGCGGGCAGCGGCGAAGCGTTTACGTTACTGGCGGCGCGGTTTGCGGCGGTCAGTAAAAAGCTGGCGTCCCGTTACTTTGCTGTTCCCGATATGGAAACGGACGATTTGTTGCAAGAGGGCCTTTTAGGGTTGCTTGCGGCAGTGCATAAGTATGAACCGTTACACGGTGATTTTTTCCCGTTTGCGGTGTCGTGTATTAAAAACCGTATGGTATCGGCAGTGAGACGGCATCTTCCTAAAGATATGCCCGAAGTCGCAGAAACGGAAGAAAGTTTAACGGCGGGACAAGCTGACCCTGCTTCTTTGTTAATTGAACAGGAAGAAGCGGCACGGTTGTACGCGAAATTGCGTGCGCTGCTCACCGATAAAGAATACGCGGTGTTGATTGCGTACCTTGGCGGCGACAGTTATCAGGTGATAGCAAAACACCTGTCCATTACGCCCAAAGCGGTGGATAATGCACTGCAACGGGTGCGGCGAAAACTGGAAAAGAACGGTTTTTGTCCAACTTAATTTGGCAATAACGGCAATTGGCCGTTTGCAATATGCCCACAAGATATCTTAATCCGAACGTTGTAAATGGTCGATTAATTCGTCACAGGGCAGAAAATATTTTATAAGGCGAGGTTAGATCCAATGTACGAAGACAAGACTCTGGTCTGCAAAGAATGCGGAAATGAATTTGTGTTCACCGCCGGTGAGCAGGAATTCTATGCTGAAAAGGGCTTTGTAAACGAGCCCCAGCGCTGCAAAGCTTGCCGCGACGCGCGCAAG
>JAZPXM010000051.1:0-3970 GCA_045543675.1 Acutalibacteraceae bacterium | reverse complement strand
CCCAATGTTTCCCGACCCGCGTGTTTACCTACCCCGATGCTACCGCTAACGGCAGATTGCCGTTGTGGACCTTGCCGGATACGTTGGTGACCAAGGCATCTCCCGCCGCAGAATTAGCGGCAGGTGCTACCGCTGATTTCTCCTTTGCGGACGTGGCGTGGGGCGAACTGTGCGGTCCTATCGGCGCTACGGCACTGTTTGTGCTGTTGGCGGCGGCGGTATTTCTGTTTATCCGCCGTACCACTTCGCCGTATATCACCGTGCCGTATTTGGCGGTGTGTATTTTGATAGCGGTGTTGTTCCCCCGCAGTACGGGCGGTGT
Source organism: Acutalibacteraceae bacterium (assembly GCA_045543675.1). Taxonomy (GTDB): domain Bacteria; phylum Bacillota; class Clostridia; order Oscillospirales; family Acutalibacteraceae; genus URNF01. The sequence goes on along the minus strand of JAZPXM010000051.1, from coordinate 3,648 downwards.
AGGATATAACATCGCTTTGGAAATCAGTTCGGGCTACTTACTGTTTGCGGGTATATTTTTATTCAATGACCCCGTGACGTCTCCGCGCCACACTCCGGCGCGCATCGTATACGGCGTGATAGCGGCAATTATGGTGATGTTACTGCGACATACGGGCAGATTTGAAGAGGGCGCGTGCTTTGCCGTGCTGTTGATGAATGCCTGTGCACCGCTGATTGACCGCGGTTGCTGGTATTTCGATGTTTGGTACCGTGCGCGCCGCGCGAAAGGGGGCCGTGCCTGATGAGTGAACAAAAATCTTTCAAAGAACAGATGCGGCACGTGTTTTCCCGCGCATTTGCGTATGATAACGTGGTGCTGGTACAAGGATTGGGCTTGTGTCCGATCATTGCGGCGGGGACTACCCTGCAAAAAGGGGTGGCGCTGACCGTTTGTACCGCCGCGGTACTGTTGCCCAGCAGTCTGTTAATGGCGGCTGTCGGCAAAAAAATGCCTGCCGCATTGCGCACACCGATATATACGATCTTGGCAATGGTGCTAATGGTGGCGTGTGGTTTTGTGATGAACACCTACGTTTCACCGGAATTGTATGCGTCTTTGTACGTGTTTTTACCGCTGATGGCGGTCAATACGCTGTTTACCTACCGCGCAGGCGGCTTTTCGGTGGGGCGGCATCCTTTGCTGGCAATCACCGATGCCGTCGGCACGTCGCTCGGCTTCGGCGTGGTCATTTGTGTGATTTCCACATTGCGTGAAATGGCGGCAACGGGCACGGTATGGGGGAAACCCCTTGGTTATGCCGCGCGTTTCCCCGAAGCGTCGTATCCCTTTGCGGCAATTATACTGCTTGGATTTATGGCGGCGTTACTGCGCCACATCCGCTCGAAAAAAGCGGGTACGCTGACAGAAGAGGAGGCGATTCTCGGTGAATGAGGTAGTAAACTTTATTCTGTTCCTGTTCGCGTCCGCGTTGGCGCAAAATATCGTTCTCACAACGGGTTTCGGTTCGTCTATGTTACTGCGCATTATCCGCCGACCGAAAGATATCGGCCTGTTTTCGCTGGTACTTTCGCTGTTTGCGGTGCTGACCGTGGCGATTGCGTATCCGATCGATAAAATAATAGGTATCAGTTTTTGGGCAAAACTGTCCCGTCCGCTGATCATCGTAGGTATTGCGTTGATATTATACAGTGTGATCACGCCGATTGCCGCAAAAGCGGCACCGCGCCTTTATGCGCGTGTCGGCAAACTGTTCCCGCTCGCCGCTTTTAACAACTTGGTTATCGGTGTGGCGCTTATCTGTAACCACAGCTTTTCGCTGTCGCTTGTCGGTGCCATCGGCTTGGCGATTGGTTGCTGTGTCGGTTTTGTGGTATTAAGTTACCTGACCGCAGAAGGCATTGAACGCGTGGATAACCCCGATATTCCGTCGGCGTTCCGCGGTTTGCCGATTATTTTCGTGTACGTTGGTTTGATGGCGCTTGCCGTGATGGGGTTCTCATCGTCGGTTTCTTTCATATAAGGGGGATATTTTATGGGTCGAAAACTGCATCGCAAAAGACGCAGTTATTATCGTCGCCGCAGCAAAAATACGTTAAAACCGATTTTGGGCTGGGCTTTGGCGGCAATTATCTTAATACCCGGCAGTTTCTTTGCCGCAAAGTTTCTTTTTCGTGAAAAGCCCGCGCAGGACACGCCTACAGGCAGTACGGCGGCAACCACCACGGTAGGTGGTAGCACGACGGTTACCACGACTGTATTGCCCGTTGTACAAACCGACAGTTTCCGCGGGTTTACGTTACCTGCTTCCGCACTGGCGGACACGGCAAACCTGTCTGCTGTCGCAAAACAGGCGGCGACAGACGGCTTGAATTGCGTGGTTATTGAATTGAAGAATCAACAAGGCAATTTGTTATACGTCACCGAGACCGAAGCGGGTAAAAAGGCAGGTGCCGCACTACCTGATGCGGTAACACTGAAAGCGGTGACCGACGGATTTGCCGCATTGCGTAAGGAAGGCATTGCGCCGATACCGTTGTTGTATTGCTTTGAAGATGCGATGGCACCGCGTACGCTTGCGGATGCCAAGGTGGTGACTACCGGCCATGCGGATTGGACGTGGTACGACGGTGATCCCAAAAACGGGGGCAGACCGTGGTTGAACCCCTACGCAGATGCCGCGCAAGCGTATATCACCGCATTGGCGGAAGAACTGCAGACGGCGGGTGCGGGCGGCGTGATGTTGGACGGCGTGTATTTTCCTGCCCAGACATCGCAAGCGGACTTTACCGCGGGCAGTAACGCCACCCTTTCCAAAGGGGACGTGTTAAAACAGTTTATGTCGCGTATGGATACGCTGTGCGACGTGCCTGTTTTGCTGCGGTGCAGTGCGAATGCGGCGTTGGGTAACACCACCGCTGCGTATCATATTTCTCCGTTGGATCTGGGCGCCGCATGCGTGGTGACGGATATGCGGCAGAGCGCTGTCGGCGCAAAACTGTCGGTGGCGGGCGAGATGCATAATGTGTCTGCCGAAACGTTGCCTGACACGGTCACCCGCGTAGCCGATGCGATGAAAACCCGTGTAAAAGACGGCAATTTTGCGCTGTTGCTGGACGATACTGATGCCTTGACAAACGCTTTGACCGCGGCGGATAAAAACGCGTCCTTTTTCCTTGCAGAATGAGCCGCCTTTATATACTACGAACAAAGGGTTGTTCCCGTGAATACGTAAAAAAGCGAATGTGCTATGCACATTCGCTTTTTTGTCAGTCTGTAGTTGCTGCACGTAATTGCCAGAATGCCACCGCGGCTGCTGCTGCAACGTTTAAGGAATCTACCCCGTGTTGCATCGGGATCTTAACGGTGTAATCGCATTGTTGAATGGTAGAAGCGGCAAGACCGTCCCCTTCGGTGCCGAGTAGGATAGCCAGTTTGTTTTCCGCCATTAGCGCGGGGTCGTCTATGCGTACAGCGTTGTCCGACAACGCTAAAGCGGCGGTTTTTAAACCGCAAGCAGCAAGGCGGGCAACCCCGTTTTCTGCCCAGTCGGGTATATAGGTCCACGGCACCTGAAACACCGTGCCCATACTGACCCGCACGGCGCGGCGGCATAACGGGTCACAGCAGGTGGGGGACAGCAACACGGCATCTACGCCCATAGCGGTTGCCGAGCGGAAGATAGCGCCGATATTGGTGGAGTCCACTACCCCTTCTAACACCGCCACGCGACGCGCATTTTCCAAAAGGTTTTCTACGTGCGGTAACGCAGGGCGGCGAAACGCGCATAACACGCCACGGGTCAAGGTGTATCCCGTGAGCGTTGCCAACACGTCGCGGTCAGCGGTATATACGGGAACATCCCCACACCGCGCCAAAATGTGGGCGGCATCCCCCGTGATGTGTTTGCGCTCCATCAAAAGGGATAACGGGGTGTACCCCGCGTCCAATGCAGTGCCGATAACCTTGGTGCTTTCGGCGATAAAGATGCCTTTGTCCGCTTCTAAGCGGTTACGCAACTGCGCTTCGGTCAAACGGGCGTATATATCCAGTTCGGGTGCGTCGAAGTCCGTGATTTCGATGATGTTAGCCATGGAAGCCTCCTTGCTGTGAAACGGGGATTGTCACAGGGAGATTATACCGAGCTGG
>JAZPXM010000050.1:0-8233 GCA_045543675.1 Acutalibacteraceae bacterium | reverse complement strand
AGTTCTCCCACCCGTCCGCGGGTAATATGCCTTGCTTTATGCAACACTTTCCAAAAACCACTGTACTGCGGGCGGCGGTAAAGAGCCGGACGTAAGCGAAGTAACACCAAGTACGCACACAATATACCGACCAAACCGCACAGTATGCCGCCACCACCGCATATCGCCTGCAGTAAAAGCGTTTCTTCGCGTGCGCCCACAGCGATAAACAAAAAAGCAGGAAATACAAATCCTGAAAACAGTACAAATCGTAGCAGGTCATACCGCAATTGCCATTTCAAACTTTTCCACGGATGCCGATAATCCAAAAAGAAACAGGAAAGCAAGGTTGGTGCCGTTAATTCATCGCGTAGGTCTTCAATTTCACTGGTTACGGCAGTCGGTACTGTGACCACCGCCAAGCGACGACAGCATGCGTAATATCCCGTACGTGCCGGCGCCAATAACAACCGATTCAAGAAAAAACTTCCAAGCAATAAGACGGTTCGCCACTGCGCTGTTGTCGGCACAAACCGTTGCGCCACGAGTTCTGCAACTATCGGTATCAGCCAACAAACAACCATAAACAGTTGTATGATCACCAATTCCGCACGATGATTTTTTACACATTCCCGCCCTTGTTTAAGCATAAAACAGCACCTCCCTGCCTTGTTAGTATAGGCAAAAAGGCGCTGTTTATATCACGGTTTAGCAGAAAGACCTGTCGCTTCACGTACAGCGGCTATACCGTACAAAAACCATATCACTTGTTCTGCATTACCCGCATCTATCGTTTTCCACATACTGCCGTTTGGTTGCATTTTTTCCATATAGAGATTGCCCGTATGGTTGGCTTCCAAAAAGCGCAACGCATCTAAAATGTGTGCGGTATCCCCCGCCGTTGCAGCGGCAGCCAGATCCCAACCGACGCTTTTCCCGAGTATCCAGTTTTTAACCGTCCCGTTAGCGTTACTTTCTACTGCCAAATATCCACCGTTTGCCGTTTTCTTCCACAACACAGAACGTGCATAGGTTGCGGTATTTTGCAGTACAACATCGTCAAGGCCGCCATATCCCGTTACAAACGGCGCAAAACACACCCAACTAACACCATTTTCGGCAGTCTTGTTCCTAAAATAGCGTTGTTCTAAATAGACGGTCTTACCGTTTACCGTACGGGTCAGGTTTTCCGCAATACCCTTTTTCAGTTTAGTAAGAGTATCCTGCCACAATACAGCATCCGTTTCTTTGCCGTTTTTCTTTGCAACCGCTATCATTTGTTCCAGCGCAGCGGCGGTAAAACTGTTGGTAAGAATATCGAAAGCATCGTGATAGTCACTACCGTTATACATACGTGTGTGGGTCAAACGGCGATTACGCACCAGACCCACGTCTTCATAAAAATACGTACTGCTGCAAAACGCATCTGCTTCGCGTTTCATCAATGCGTAGGTATCGTTAAAATATGCTGTATCTCCGCTTTTTTGCACGTACAGCGCCCATCCCAAAACAAAATGTGCTCTACCGTCCAGTTCATCTTCGGTACGCACCGTGTTGCCGTCTGCAGAAATGGTAAACGGTATGTGTGTCAGGTTTTTCTTTTTCATCACATCGGTGACGAATTTCAGCGTCTTACCTACCGCTGCGATCTCCCCTACCTTATCCGCTAAAATAGCCAGCGCACCGATAGAACGGACGTATTCGCCTTGATAGAGACCTGTCAGCGACTCTTTCATAAAGCCATTGTCACGGATACGGTTAAAAATACTGTTATAACTGGTCTCATAAATAGTCGCCACCCTACCTTCAGTAAGTATCGACAGCAACTGTTCCCGTGTACCCGTCGTTTTAGTGGTAGTTGGAACCGCTGTGGTTGTTGTCGTTACAGTAGTGGGTACCGCCGTCGTTGTCACGGTCGTTTCGGGTGTCTGAGACGTGGCGGGCGGCGAAGTGGTGCATCCCGCCAAAAGGAGCAATGCCAGCATAACAGCAATACATTTTTTCATACGTTCACATCCTAAAAAAGCCCGATGCGTATAGCAGCATCGGGCTTTTAAGTTTTAGAGCCAACCCAAAGCAAAGCACGCAAGTACAACGACACCGAGAACAATGCGGTACCAGCCAAAGGGTTTGAAATCGTGCTTTTGCACGAAACGGATAAGCGCGCGAATCACAACCAACGAGATCGCGAAAGATACCACCGTTGCCACCGCCAATGTCACCCATTCATCCGCCGTGAAAGAAAGACCTTCCATTGCGAATTTCAACACTTTCAGCGCGCTGGCACCGAGCATCACGGGTACTGCCATAAAGAAAGAAAATTCTGCCGCAACCGTACGGGAAGTACCTACCAGCGTAGCGCCCAAAATGGTAGAACCCGAACGGGACGTACCCGGAATCAACGCCAGCATCTGAAACGCGCCGATAGCCAAGGCGTTTTTGTAGGTGAGCTGTGACAAGTTGTTTACCTTGACAGATGGTTTACGCGTAGCAGTAACGATAAACGCGATACCGTACACGATAAGGGCCACCGCAATAACAACAGGTACCGACAGTTTTTCGTCAATAATGTCATCCAGCAACAAACCTGCAATCGCCGCAGGGATACTGGCGACCAACACTTTTGCCCACAAACGCCACGTTTCCTTTTTCTCTGTATCAGACTTTTTCGGGGAAAACGGGTTGAGTTTATGGAAGTACAGTACCACAACCGCCATTATCGAGCCAAGTTGGATAACCACTTTAAAGACATCGAAAAACGCGGGCGTCACCTGCATCGGCCACACAGCGTCCAGCAACAGAATGTGTCCCGTACTACTGATAGGCAACCATTCTGTGATACCTTGTACGATGCCTTGTAAAACAGCTTGCAATATTAAAATAAATAACAAGAGATTATCATCCTTTACAGATCGATTTCGTTCAAAAGATCGCGCAACAAGATGATTTCATCCGCAGAAAACGTTACACCCTTGCCCATTTTGGTATGGTCGGGAGACCATTCACGGATGTCATATTTGGGAGCACGATCGTTCCAGCTGATAAGATTTACTTCTTTGGTCCAACCTTTGGAAGATTCGGACAACACACCACAGTTTTTTACGATTTCATACTTCAATTCAGGCATAGTCAACACTCCTAATGTTTAATAATATTTTCAGTTAACGCACTTTATGCATCGTTAACCTAATAACCATTCGCTGATAGCATCCAGCAAACTGCCGATTCCCGTTGAACGGGATGGCTTACGTTTTGTTCCGCCGCCACGTGGTCTATACACAGAACGTGTACTTACCGGCGGCTTACCGAAAAAAGTGACCGTCGGTACCGGACGGTGCCGCATTATCAAATTGCGATAACCACGTATCCAGCGTCTCAACATCGCTTGCCGCCGTCGCATCCGCTTCCGCACGTGCCGCCGCTAAACGGGCGCGCATCGCATCTAATTCTTCTGCCAATTTTTCGGTTGTGCGTTCCGCCGCCGCCAACACCTTGTCGGTTTTGGCTCTGTTTTCCTGCATACGTGCCGTCAAGTTTTCACGCATAAACGCGGCGGCATCTTTACTCTTGCCGAACATCGCTTCAAAATGCGCCAATTGTTGCTGTTGCGAAGCCAGTTGTTCCGCCTGCACCGCATTTTCGTTGGTAAGACGGGTGGCTTCCGCGGCACGCGGTTCTAATTCCGCTACTTTGTTTTCCAATGTGCGTTTTTCATCTTCCAAAGCAACCGCGCGTTGCTCCGCTTGCTCTAACGCCGTACGCAACGCTTCCGCTTCCGCCGCCTGCACACGTAACGTTTCCAGTTCTGCTTTCATTGCCGGAACATCCGCGGAAAGTTTTTCATTTTCTTCTTTCAGCGTAGCAACTTCCTGTTGTAACGCCGATAATTCTTCAAAATGCTCTGCATTGAGGGAATCTATGTAGGTTAAAACATCTTCTTTCTTAAAACCGCGAAATGCAGTTGCAAAAAAGCCGTTTTCCGCCATTTTCGGTCACGTTCCTTCCCTTTTTCCTATATATAAAATAAATATAACATATAAAAATAAAAAAAGAAAGTCCTTTTTGAGAAATATTTGGCATATCTTAGAGCGGTGTTGACAAAACTTAAAAATATGGTACAATATTGTACGCTGCTCACAGCACCCGATATGGGGTCGCAAAGGTTTCGACGGGGATTGTGAGGTACGGTAAGCGAGTAGCGGTGCAGGACCGCTATAAACCCTGCAAACTTTAAAGTAAACGACAGATCTACTGTTGCTTTGGCGGCCTAATTAGGCCCCCGTCTTTACCCGAAGTACCGCGGTCGGGATAAAGGCGTCGACGAGCGGTGAACATGAACCGAAAGGTGCCACACTTTCGGTCATGGCGTAGTGGCTACCGTAGCGAATAGCCTGTCGGTCGGCGATTCGCGAGGGGAATCCTAAAAGATCTACTGCACTCGGAGAAAGCTGTATCAAGTGATTTTCGGACAGGGGTTCGATTCCCCTCGACTCCACCAACGAAAAAGGAAACACCCCTTTATGAGGTGTTTCCTTTTTCCGTTTGTAGAATCTAATTGGAAGAAGAACTGTAATTACCGCGCAATGCGCGGTAATACCAGTTTTGCCCGTACGTACTGCCGCTTTTCTCACACTTAGCGGCAAAACCACGATTCCCCTCGACCTAAAAACGCCCCCATATAGCGGGGTGCTTTTTACTTTTCGTGTGAAGTAATTTTTATTGAAATTCGGTAAAATTTCACACAAAATAGCTTGTTTTTCACACTTACTTCACACGAAATTTCACACGAAAGCCCGACAAAAAACACCCCGTTTACCGCAAATCGCTATCTTGCTTTTGATTTTCTCTATATTGTTGTCTATACACCGTCGGGCGGCATCCGTGCATTTTTTCAAACCGTGCCGAAAAATGATGCGTATCATAAAAGCCGAGTTCTGCGGCAATCTCTTCCACCGTTTTATCGCTGTTTCCGAGCATAATCCGCGCCAAACGCATCTTCGATTCCAGTAAATATTGATACGGCGTAATACCGTAGGTATCCTTAAATGTACGAATAATGTGTTCGGTAGATTGGTGGACAGCGTTCGCAATATCCGAAAGGCGTACGGTTTGAGCGACGCGGGCATCAATATACGAACGCACAAAATCGGGCGTTTGCATATCTTCCTGCCGTTTGGGTTGTTGCGTAGACAAAAACTGTACCAACTCAAAAAACAAACGTGCCGTTTTTTCTTTATATACGGCAGGGTCGGTTTCGGTTTGTACGGTGTTATACATTTCCATTAAAATCGGGTAGCTGTTCGCGTTATGAAAGACCACCGTATCGGTCAGGTGATAAATTTTCAACAACTCGTCACTTAAAACGCCGTGAAAGTTTATCCAGACGCACTCCCAATGGTCGGCATTATAACTATAATAATTCTGGTCCAACCCTTCCAACAGCAAGAAGGTATCCCCCACTCCTGCCGTATACACACGACCGCCGATATTGATGGTACCCGCTCCCGATATGACGTACTGTATACAGGATACATCGGATTGCAAACGGGTATGGTGCATCGGACGGGATTTGGAGGATATGCCGCTTTGTGAAAGCCAAAAAGGATAGCGGTCTTCGGTCAACGGTGCATCAAACACCGTGACGTCGGGTGCCCGTTTTGTTGAGAATTTCATATCAATTTTATACCCCATTTCACACAAAAACAGTTGGTTTTATATCTTTTATTTACCATAACACAAAGCTATAATAAAGTCAAACGCCGATATGAAAGGGGCAAAAAAAGATGTGTAGTATCTCACCGAATGATGCGGGTATTATGGGTTACAATGACAGCGAATCCATTCAAAACGCAGTAAACGAAGCCAAAAAAACGGGGTTAAACAAGGTGGTCATCCCGCGTCTTAACAAACGTACGGGCGTTTGCCGTTGGGATATTGACAAAGCCATTATTTTACCATCGGAAATACACATTGTTCTGGATAACTGCTACTTACGGCAGGCGGACGGGTGTTTTGACAACGTGTTCCGCAACTGCGGTGAAGAAGATGCACTTGACCATTCCGCCGACAGCGAAATGCACGATATTTACATAACGGGTATCGGCAATGCGGTGATTGACGGTGGCGAAAGTAACGGTCTCACTGAAGCAACCTTTCGTGAAATGAACATACCCATCCGCAAAAACAATATGATTTTGTTGTACAACGTGCGCCGTTTCCGTATTGAACATCTCACGCTCAAAAACCAGCGGTGGTGGGCAATCAACCTATATTTTGCCGAGCAAGGTACGCTGTCCGACCTATACATTGAAGCACGCTCTACCGTACCCAATCAGGACGGCATTGATTTACGTGTGGGTTGTCACGACATCCTTATTGAAAACATCACGGGACAGGCGGGCGACGACCTTATTGCACTCAGCGCGTTGAACAAACGTGTTCCGCAATCCGAAAAAGCAATGTCCTTTCCCTACTACGTTGACGGGAAAGACAGCGACATTCACGATATTATCATCCGCAACGTTATCGGTACGTCGATCAGTTGCGCCATCATAGCGATTCGCAACACCGACAGCGCAAAAATTTACAACGTCACCATCGACAATGTGTTTGATACGCAAAACGGTGTTTTGAACAACAAAGCACCCGACGCACCGTTCTATCTGCGACAAACCAACAAAAAAACAGACGGCTTTATTTCACCGTATGCGGTCATTCGTATCGGTCAAGGGGATTACTTCAAGTGGCGCAATAATACGCTCGGCGAAATTTACGGTATCACCGCCACCAATATTCACGCCAAGCACAACGCCGCCATTATGATCAACAGTTCCTTGGATAAATCGTATTTTGGTAATATTTACGCGGAAAACGGTGTAGACAACATCGTGACAACAAAATCCGACTGGTTACACCAGATATTCGGTGCCGACATACGGGATACGGTGTTTGAGAACATTTTCTTCCGATGCACCGACAACAAGGACGCGGTAGCATTTCACTTTGTCGAAAAAGGCAAAGCACACACATTACAAAACGTACATATCCGCAATGCATTTACAGGCAACTGCCCTACCCTTATTTTACAGGAATACGGCGATACCGTAAAATTTGACAGTTAAAGGAGATTTTTATATGGGAGAACGTTGGAGTAAAGAAAGAATATGGGAATGGTACCACAAAACGGGTTGGTTGCGCGGTTGCAACTACCATCCTTCCAATGCTATGGGCTTTCTCGATATGTTTCAAAATCACGATTATGAAGCGCATATAGCGTGTGCAGACAAAGAATTGGCGTTAGCAAAAAGTCTTGGCTTTAATGCCATCCGCTTTTTACTCAACTTCAGCGTCTGGCGTATGGAACACGACGATTTACTTGCCCATTTTGACGCATATTTAGCGCTTTGCAAAAAACACGGTTTAACCGCCATCGTTATGCTCGGTTGTGACTGTTGTAAACCGAAAGACCAACTGTATCAACCGCCCAAAATGGGTGAACGCGTCGTGGAATGGGGTTGGCACGGCGGTAAAAAGCACTCGGCATTTACCGACACCACCGAAGTGGGATATCAATTACTGGACGTACCCGAGTATCGCGATATGTACTATGCCTTTGTCAAAGAAATCATCACGTTACACAAAGATGACAAGCGCATTTGCGTGTGGGATCTGTACAACGAGCCGGGCAACAGCAACCGTGACGAGATTACGCTGCCGCATCTAAAAAAATTCTTTGAGATAGCGCGGGAAATCGACCCTGTACAACCGCTGACTTCTTGTCTTTGGAAATGGGATGCCGCGCAGTTTGACACCCCTTCCCCCTGCGCGCAATTCTGTCTGGACAATGCAGACGTTATCACCTATCACAACTATGAGAATATGGAGAAAAACGTCAAAATCATCCGTTTTCTCAAAAAGTACGGGCGCCCGATTATGAACACGGAATGGTTGGCGCGTCCGATGGGCAGTCAGGTTTTTGACCTGTTTCCCTTATTTTACATTGAAAACGTTTCCTGCTTCAACTGGGGATTGGTAGCGGGCAAATCACAGTATTTTGAATGCTGGAACAACCTTTGGGACAGATACAATGCAGGCACGGACCAAAGTACCGATTTCCGTTTATGGTTCCACGACCTGTTCCGCCCGTCACACAGACCGTATGACCCGAAAGAAACCGAACTTATCCGCCGTATCTGCGATTTGGCAGAGCAGGACGAGAAAGAAAAAGCATAAAAAAGAACCGATGTGCAAGCAC
>JAZPXM010000049.1:0-40073 GCA_045543675.1 Acutalibacteraceae bacterium | reverse complement strand
TGCGACGAGAGATAGGGAAGAAACGCCCTGTACGTACCGTACGGCATTTCAGAGGGACAGAGATAGGATTGTACACTCGAAATCTTTCCGTCGTTTAAAACATAAGACACAAGTATTCTTGTCGCCCGAGGGAGACCACTACCGTACGCGTCTTACGCACACGCTGGAAGTGTCGCAGATAGCGCGTACTATTGCGCGCGCTTTGCGCTTGAATGAAGATCTCACAGAAGCGATTTCCTTAGGACATGACTTGGGACATACGCCGTTTGGTCACGCGGGTGAGCGTGCATTGAACGTTTTAATGGCGGACGAAGGCGGATTTCGTCACTACGATCAAAGCGTACGTATTGTAGAAAAACTGGAAAAGGACGGGCGGGGCTTAAATCTTACTGCCGCCGTGCGTGACGGTATTGCGCGTCATACGGTGGATCCGTGGGCGGCAACGTTAGAAGGCCGTATTGTCCGTCTCGCCGATAGAGTGGCGTACGTGAACCACGATATGGACGATGCCATTCGTGCGGGTGTGTTGAAAGAAACCGACGTACCCGTTGAAGTGCGCGCCTTTTTGGGTGAGACCCGCGGCGAACGTATTGACACGTTGATTACCGCGATTATTCATAATAGCGGCGATGATATCCGTATGGATGACGAAACGTGGCGGTATTTTGACCGCTTGCATGCATTTTTGTACAGCGACCTTTATCAGGATTCGGCGGCAAAGGTAGAAGAGAAAAAGGTAGATGCTTTAATTTCGCAGATGTTCACGCACTTTATGGCGCATCCCGAAAAAATGCCTGCCGAATACCTGCCTATTATGGAAAGAGAAGGCAAAAAGATAGCCATTTGCGATTATATCGCGTCTATGACCGATAACTACGCGTTGGAAGTGTATCACGATTTGTTTGTGCCGCGCCGTTGGTCGGTACATATCGAGTAAGTAAAAGGGAAACCAAACGAAAGGAGATGACACCCATATGGCATTGCCTGAAAGTTTTATACGGGAACTCATAGCGCGCAACGACATTGAAAGTGTCGCTTCTTCGTATGTGAATTTTAAGAGACGCGGCAAAAACCTTGTAGGTCTTTGTCCGTTCCATGGTGAAAAAACGCCGTCCTTTAATTTGTATCCGGAGACGGAATCGTTTTACTGCTTTGGTTGCGGTGCGGGCGGTGACGTTATCACCTTTATAAAGCGCATAGAAAACTTAGATTACATAGATGCTGTAAAATTTCTTGCTAACCGCAGCGGTATGCAGATGCCGGAAGACACACGGGATGACCGTACCTCCTATTTGCGTATGCGTATTTTGGAAGCAAACCGTGAAGCGGCGAAGTTTTTCCATGCGCAGTTGTCTACAGCCGCGGGGCGGATAGCGCTGGAGTATTATCGCGGTCGCGGTTACACCGATGCTACCATTCGTCATTTCGGTTTGGGGTATGCGCCAAACGAATGGGATGCATTGGGAAAATATATGCGCGGAAAAGGCTTTAAAGACGAAGAACTGCAAGCGGCGTTTTTAACCAGACGCGGTAAGCAGGGAGGCAGTTATGATCTGTTCCGCAATCGTGTAATGATACCGATTATTGATATACGCGGGGCAGTGGTCGGCTTCGGCGGTCGTGTGCTGGACGACAGTAAACCCAAATATATTAACACCGAAAATACGTTGGCATATAGCAAAAGTAATAACTTGTTCGCACTCAATTTTGCAAAATCCACCGGCAGGGAGTTGATTCTCTGTGAGGGATATATGGATGTTATTGCGATGCATCAAGCGGGCTTTACGAATGCTGTGGCGGCGCTCGGTACGGCTTTCCCGCAGGAACAGGTACGACTTATTACCCGTTATGCCGATAAGGTCAACCTTATCTTTGATGCGGACGAAGCAGGGCAGAAAGCGACAAAACGTGCCTTGGAAGCACTGCGTCCTACAGGTATTGATATTAAGGTGATTACCGTTCCTGATGGCAAGGATCCGGATGAATTTATCCGAAAAAACGGCGCTTCTAAATTCCGCCTTTTGATGGAACGTTCATCTAATGCTATGGAATATCGTTTGATGAATTTGGCAAGTGCACAGGATATATCGACTCCCGACGGCAAGGTGCGGTACTTAAAAGAAGCTACCGCATTGTTAGCGGGTTGCAGTGCAGTAGAACGCGACGTGTACGCAGGACGCCTTTCTAAAGACCTTGGCGTATCGAAGGATGCCATTCTGCAACAGATAAAGGATGTTGCACGGCGTAAAGAGCGCGCTGAAGAAAGACAAGAGCTTTCCCGTGTGATGAAACAAGATGCGGCGGTATTGCGTAAGATAAATCCCGATGCAGAAAAATTCCCGCGTGCCGCACAAGCGGAAGAAGCGCTTGTCGGTGCGTTGATATTGCATCCCGATTTGATACCGAAAGCACTTTCGGTGTTACCGGTAGAAAAAATGGTTACCGCCTTTAACGGACGGGTATATCAGTATCTTGCCAATCGAAAAGCTGCCGGACTGTTGATAGAATTACCGTTTTTCTCCGCGGATTTTGACGATGCGGAAATGGCGTATATTGCCCGTGCGGTAGAAACTGCTAACAAGAGTGCGTTTACGTGGGACGATACACGCAAGTATATCGATATTATACTGGAAGAGACCGCTTTACGCGGGTTGGGCGACCCAAAGACGCTGAATAATGATGATATTGCAGATATTTTAGCGGTTATGCGTGAAAGAAAGAATAAAAACACTCAATAAATGCAAAAGTAGGATGTGGAGGAATCAATATGGCTAAGAAAAAGACCGAAACAGTTGCAGAAGAAGTACAAAATGAGAATATGGAGACAGTAGAATTGTCGACAGAAGAACAACAAGCGGTTGCAGAAGAAACACCGCATACGGCCGGAAAGAGAGATAAAAAGCAACAGCGTATCCGTGATCTGATCGAATTGGGTAAAGCAAAAGGTAAGCTCACCAACCACGAAATTATGGATGCAATGGAAGAGATCGACTTCGATCCCGACCAGATGGAAAAGTTGTATGAAATGTTGGAGAACCATAACATCGAAATCATTGAAGATTTCGACGATAGTTCTTTAGATGATCTCAACTTTTCCAATACCAATGACACCGACGACGGAAACGACGGCGACAACGCGGCGGATGCGGTAGCAATCGATGATCCCGTTAAAGTGTA
This sequence comes from Acutalibacteraceae bacterium, assembly GCA_045543675.1. Lineage (GTDB taxonomy): Bacteria > Bacillota > Clostridia > Oscillospirales > Acutalibacteraceae > URNF01. The sequence continues at coordinate 36,896 of JAZPXM010000049.1, read as the reverse complement.
TTTGAAAGAAATCGGTCGTGTACCATTGCTTACATCCGAAGAAGAAATCGACCTTGCCATGCGGATCATGGAAGGTGACGAAGCTGCTAAACGCCGCTTATCCGAAGCAAACTTGCGCTTGGTTGTCAGCATCGCTAAACGCTATGTCGGTCGCGGTATGCAGTTCTTGGATCTCATTCAGGAAGGCAACTTAGGCCTTATCAAAGCAGTAGAAAAATTTGACTATACCAAGGGCTTTAAGTTCTCCACATACGCTACTTGGTGGATTCGGCAAGCAATTACCCGTGCGATTGCTGACCAGGCACGTACCATTCGTATTCCCGTGCATATGGTAGAAACCATCAACAAGGTGAAAAAAGTTTCCAGCCAGTTATTGCATAAAAACGGTCATGAGCCGTCTGCAGATGAAATTGCTGCAGAATTGGATATGCCTGTAGAAAAGGTGCGTGAGATCATGCGCGTTGCGCAGGAACCCGTATCTTTGGAAACGCCTATCGGTGAAGAAGAGGACAGCCATTTGGGTGACTTTATCCCCGATGATGAAGCGCCTGCACCTGCGGATGCGGCTTCCCATACGTTGTTGAAAGAACAACTCGGCGAAGTGTTGTCCACCTTGACCCCCAGAGAAGAAAAGGTCTTGCGCTTGCGCTTCGGTTTGGAAGACGGCAGGCCGCGTACTTTGGAAGAAGTCGGCAAAGAATTTGACGTTACCCGTGAACGTATCCGTCAGATTGAAGCAAAAGCGCTGCGCAAACTGCGTCATCCCAGCCGCAGTAAAAAACTGCGCGATTTCCTTGATTGATAAACAAAGAAAACACCCGATGCAATTTGCATCGGGTGTTCTTTGTTTTGTTTGTGTTAGTTACAATAGTCTGCTGTTCACGTGGCACATTATCGCATTAGCGATAATGTGAGGAACGGGCAAGCAAGACCATATTTTGCAGAGATTATGAGCCCGTTCAGCCGCCAAGGTATGCTTTCTTGACTTCTTCGCTTTGTGCGAGTTCGGTACCGGTGCCGGACAGAGCAATACGTCCGTTTTCCAGTACATATGCGCGGTCGGAAATCGCTAAGGATTTACCCGCATTTTGTTCTACCAGTAAGATGGTGGTACCGTTTTTTTGGAAGTTTTTAATGATATCAAACACTTGGTCGACCAACAGGGGAGACAACCCCATAGACGGTTCGTCCAGCATCAACAGTTCGGGATGGCTCATCATTGCACGTCCCATCGCAAGCATCTGCTGTTCGCCGCCCGAAAGCGTCCCCGCAATCTGAGATTTGCGTTCGCCCAGGCGCGGAAACCATTCGTAGATTTCTTCCACATCTTCTTTGATTTTCGCTTTATTCTTTTCCGTATAAGCGCCCATTAACAGGTTTTCGTATACGGTAAGTTCTTGGAACACACGACGGCCTTCGGGTACTTGCGTCATACCTAAATGCACGATTTTGTGACACGGCATCTTGGTGATGTCGGTACCATTGTAGGTAACCGTGCCTGCAGAAGCGGGGATAAGACCCATAATGCTCTGCATAGTGGTGGTTTTGCCCGCACCGTTTGCGCCGATAAGGGTGACGATTTCGCCTTTGTTTACTTCGAAACTGATGCCTTTGAGCGCTTGAATTACACCGTAGTAAACGGTTAAATCTTTTACTTCTAATAATGCCATAACCATTAACCTCCGATGTAAGCTTTGATAACTTCAGGGTCGTTTAGCGCTTTTTTTGTATCACCCTGCGCCAAAACCGTACCGAAGTTGAGAACGGTGATTTCATCGCAAAGACCGGACACAAATTTCATATCGTGCTCAATGAGCAGAATAGTCATATCGAAGTTATCGCGGATATGCCGAATGATGTTCATCAAATCTTCGGTTTCGTGCGGGTTCATACCCGCCGCGGGCTCGTCTAACAACAACAGTTTCGGATTGGTAGCGAGTGCACGTGCAATCTCCAGTTTTCTCTGCTTGCCGTACGGCAGGTTGCAGGCCAAGTTGTTTCTTTCTTCTTCCAGATCGAAGATGCGCAGGATTTCTTTTGCGCGGTCGCGCATTTTCTTTTCACTGCGGAAATGACCGGGGAGACGGAACATACTCACAAACGGATTGCATTTGAATGCGGGCTGGTTATGCAGACCTACCAGTACGTTACGAATAACGCTCATATTGTTAAATAAGCGAATATTCTGGAACGTACGGGCGATACCCTTGTGGTTGATCATTTCCTGCGATTTACCGGTCAGGTCTTCGCCGTCTAAGTAAAACTTGCCGGTAGTAGGTGCGTACACACCTGTGAGCATATTAAATACGGTGGTTTTACCGGCACCGTTCGGGCCGACCAAGCCGTACAACTGCTTTTTGCGGATTTCAAGGTTTAAATCCTGTACTGCGTGCAGACCGCCAAAGGAGATGCCGAGATTTTCGGTTTTCAAAATAATATCAGACATATTATTTCTCCTCCTTTCTCGGTTTGTCAGGTACAGATGCATTGGGTTTTACGTCCAAAGATAATAATTCATCCATCTGTATCTTGGTGGTAATACGATCCCATTCAGCATCGTCGTCTTTGATCTTTTCGGGCTTTTGTTTACTTTTAAACAGTTTAGCAAAATCCAGTTTTTCTTTGATAGGACGGAAGATAGGTGCGTTGTTGAACAGCACCGCCGCAATCAAAATGAGTGCATAAATCAACAGTTTCAATGCGGCAAGGTCGCCGGATAACTCGTTTTGCAACACAAAGTTGACGTAGGTAATAAGTACGGCGGCGATAATCGAACCGCTGATGTTACCCATACCGCCGAGTACCACCATAACCAAAATTTCAATCGAATAGTTATAGGAGAAGAAAGAGTACAACACGGGGGTGTTGAGATGTCCGTACAGCACGCCTGCAATACCTGCGCAGAATGCGGCGAGAATGAATACGAACAGTTTGTAGAAAGTAACGTTAATACCCATCGCTTTTGCGGCAATTTCATTGTCACGGATAGCGGTAATAGCACGACCGTGTTTACTGCGGATAAGGTTTTGTAACACGATCAGCACGAAAAGTACCATAATAAATGCTACAATAAACAGGTGTTTTGCTTTAAACGTTACGGTATTCAGACCGAGCGCACCGCCAAAATACGGGAGGTTTTTGAATATGTTACGTACAATTTCGCCAAATGCCAAGGTAGCAATCGCGAGGTAGTCACCTTTTAAGCGTAATGCAGGCAAGCCGATGATAAAACCGAATATAGCCGCGACTACGCCGCCAACCAACATCGAAACCACTAAAATCAACAGCGGACTGTCAATAATGGTATGCAGATAATTGGCAAAGAAACAACCGATATACGCACCGACACACATAAAGCCTGCGTGACCGAGACTCAGTTCACCGAGAAAACCTACCACAAGGTTCAAGGACACAGCCAGAATAATGCTGTACGCAATACGGGTCAAAAGGGAAACAATGGCACGGGGCAACACACCTGTACTGCTTAATACGATCATCACTACGAGAGCAATTGCAACAGCCATCCAGTTGATGTGATGTTTGATATTAAAAGAAGTTTTTTTCTTTTCCATTTTTCATCACACCTTCTCTCTTCTGCGCTTACCGAGTAAGCCGATGGGTTTGACCAAAAGGATCAAGATCAACAAGCTGAACTCAATAGCAGTGGTATACGGACTCAGCACGGGGATGCTGGCGCATATTTTTTCTACCAGACCCAGTAACACACCGCCGATCATGGCGCCGGGAATAGAGCCGATACCGCCGATAACTGCGGCAGCAAACGCTTTAATACCGGGCATAGCGCCCAAAGTGGGGCTTACCGACGGAATCTGGATAAGATAGAAAAAACTGGCACAAGCGGCGAGTGCAGAACCGATAGCAAAGGTGATCATAATAATGCGGTTGACATTGACACCCATCAACTGCGCAGCACCTTTGTCTTCGGATACAGCGAGCATCGCACGACCTGTACGGGTAGTTTTAACAAAAACAGTCAGGGCAACCATGATCAAAGCACCCACAACAAGGGTGATGATGGTGTTGACACCCACCTGGAATTTTCCAAATAAAGTAATGGTACCAAAAGAAGGCAGTGTAATCGGTCTGGACTTGGAACCGAAAATCAACTGCGCTATGCCTTGCAGGAAATAACTGACACCGATAGCGGTAATCAGAACAGCAAGGGGAGAAGCGGTACGCAACGGTTTGTAGGCAAGTTTTTCAACAATAACGCCTGTCAAAGAACATAAGATAATGGCAAGGACAATGGCGACCGCAATAGCAATAAGCGGATTGGCGATCAGTCCCACCGTTACCAAAACGATGTAGGCACCTACCATAATAATGTCACCGTGTGCGAAGTTCAGCATTTTAGCGATGCCGTACACCATGGTGTAACCGAGTGCGATAAGCGCATAGATAGCGCCGAGACTTAAACCGTCCAAAATCGCACCCATCATTTGTAAAATCGTACTCATAATTGCACTCCTTACGAGCGGTATTTCAAGGGGGTATTTACACAAACAACAACGGGCAAAAAGACAAATAGTCTGACAGGGAGAGTGACTCCCTGTCAGACCACCGAAACAAATGCTTAGTTTACAGCAACAATCTGCGGTACTTTGGTGCAAGCGCCGGTAGCGTCCCAAGACATCTCACCGGTAGCGCCGTCCAGTTTGAAGGAGTCGGCGGTGATCGCTTTTTTCACAGCTTCGCACAGTTCGCTCGCTTCGATGGAAGCATCGTCGATGTTAGCAGCTTTCATCGCTTCATAGATAGCGTAGATAGCATCATAACCGTCAGCAGCAAACTGGTCGGGCGTTTCGTTGTATTTTGCCTTGTAGGTGTCAACGAAGTGCTTGGGCACATCAGCAGTGCTGTTTACGTCGAAGGGAGTGATGTAGGAGATCTTGTTGGTAACAGTGTCGTCGATCTGGGCAGCAACGCCGTCAAGACCGTCACAACCGAACAAGAATGCTTTGCAGCCCTTAGCTACACAGGTTTTGGCGATAAGGCCGGCTTCGGTGTAGTAGATGGGCAAGAAGATAACGTCGCAATCTTTGAGCGCTTCTACCTGAGTGGAGAAGTCTTTGTTGTTTTCTTTGTCAAAGGTCTGTTCTTTGTAAGTAACGTTTTTCGCCGCCATTTCAGCTTTGAACGCAGCGTAGATACCGGAAGAATAGGGATCGCTGGTATCATAGATAGCGCCGATGTTTTTGTATTCGGCAATCAGCTTTTCAGCAGCGAGAGTACCCTGGTCGGGGTCACCGAAGCAAACGCGGAAAGCGTTGGGACGGTTTTCAATAACGTTAGCTGCGGAAGCGGAGGGGGTGATGAAGAACAGATTGTCAGCAACCGATTTCGAAGCGAAAGATTCGCAAGAACCGGAAGTAACACTACCGATGGAAATCTGCATGCCGGCGTCCATTAAAGCGTCGTAACCGGTAGCAGCATCTTCAGCGGTCGCTTTGTCGTCTTTCATTTCGAATTTGAAAGTGATGCCGTTGAGACCGCCTTTGGCGTTGATTTCTTCAATAGCAAGTTTTGCACCGTTGTTAACGGAGTTGCCGTAGGAAGAAGCATCGCCGGTCAAGGGGCCGGTAGAGCCGATGAAGAATTCTTCGGCTTTCTTTTCGCCACAACCCACGAAACAGGTCGCGAGCATGGCTACTGCTAATACGATAGCAGCGATTTTTACCATTTTTTTCATTTTTAACTCTCCTTTTAGGAAATTTGTTTCCGACTTTACACCGTTAAAATGTAAAGCATACTTTTGCGCGTGTTTTGCGAAAAGTATGTTGCCATTATAAGACAAAAAATGGGATATTGTCAATAGAAATCTGTAACTTTTTATATAAATATATAATAATTATACATATTCATTCGCATAAAAGGGTGATAATAGGTAAATGCGGCCGGTTGTGGATACGTATCGGCAGAGAACTGTCTCCTAAACCGCGACTGACAATAATGGGAAAGGCGTCTATCACATAACAGCCGCTGATATAGCGCGGAAACAACCCTTGACCGGGTGCAAACAACCCACGTTTGCCAAAACGTACCTGCCCGCCGTGTGCGTGTCCGCATACAGCACATATAAAACCGTTTTCACACGCCTTCACCGCATGTTCGGGGTTGTGGATCAGCAAAACAGCAGGTTGCGGCAATTTTTTCGGCAACTCTTTTTCAGTGTCGCATACACCGTAAATGTAAAGACTCTCACCTTTACAACACAAAGGGGCGTGTCGGTCGCAGAGAAAGGCAATGTTTGCATTCTTCAATACATCTTGATAGGTAGTCAGATGATCTGAAAGGATCTCGTGATTACCCGCAATCGCAAAGGTGGGGGCGATTGCCGATATCGCGTTCAAAAAAGCAGCTGTTTCAGCGGGTAATTGCAGATTGTAGCGGTTAATGAGGTCCCCGGCTAACAGGATACCGTCAAGATGTGCCTCCCGTAATGCTGTAAGCAAAACGTCAATATCTACAATATTGTCCGGCAGATGCAGATCTGCAATAACTGCTAAACGGCAACCGTTAAGTCCGTCTGTCAAGCATTTTGACTTTACAGTTATTTCTTCGATATCTATGGGTAATTTGCGCCGTAACTGAAAAAATGGGGTGGCAATACCACGAATACATTTCTTGATAACAGCAAGTGGTGTTGTCATTTCACATACTCCTTCATACGTTGTGCGGTTTTTATCGCCGTCTTTGCAACGCGGTGACATTCTGCCGAAGAGAAACCGCGTAATCGTTTTCTTTTCGGAAAGCCCCATACGTCAAACAGGGCAGGACCTATCCATTCTAAATATCCGCATTCGGAAAATACGCCTTTAACAATACTGAGAGCTGCGTGTGCAGGGCGCATAAAGATGATTTTCATAGGGTGTTTGATAACAGCGAACAACCATTTGGGGTAGTGTGCGGTAATGTTGGTAAAGGTAATGCCGGGATGTACCACAGATAAAGATACTTCTTTTTCCGTCTTGAACAGTTCATATAAAGACAGCATCAAATGTCTTTTGGCATTACCGTATACTTTGCTTGCAGCTTTTCTGGTGGAAAAATCGGGGTCGTCGGGGTCAGTTTTGGAATAGCGATGCGCAATACTGGCAACGGCAACCACTTTTCCTTGCCGTTTTCGCAAAAGCGGCAATAATTCTACGGTCAGAAAGTAGGGAGAAACAAAGTTGATTTGAAAAACGTTGTCAACGTCTATGGCGGTTTTATAACGCGGAATACTGTATGCCCCTGCATTGTGTATCAGTATGTCTATAGGCAGTTGTTGTAACTGTTTAGCCGCGTCTTTCACAGAAAGAACGTCCGCCATATCTACGGTAATATGTGTGATACGAACATCACCGAATTCCGCACGCAGACGATCCGCTAACGCTAAGGAACGCGTTTTGTTACGGTCAAGTAGGATAAGCGATGCCCCTAACCGCACCAAATGACGGCATAGCTGTTGTCCGATACCGCCTGTTGCACCCGAAACAGCAACCAGTTTACCGTCTAATCTTTCTGTGTGTTTTTGAAACCATTTATTAAACATAAGAATCTTTCACCCGTGAAAAAAGGCGTACTGATGTACGCCTTTTTTATGAAATTTATCGTACGCCGAACAGCAAATCACTGTAAGATGGGAAAGGCCAGTAACCTTTTCCGGTTTTTTCTTCCATTTTATCTGCATCTGCGCGCATCGCTTGCATGGCAGGGAATACGGTGTTGCCGTAAAACTGGGCAATGCTGACCGTATCTTTTAGGGTTTTGACGGTCTGTAAAGCGTCTGCCAATGTTTCCGTCTTTTCGTAGAAACTGCAGGACAATGCGGACAGTTCTGCAACCAACTTTTCTTCGACCGTTACACAAGCGTTTGGCAATACCTGCTTTTTACGCAATGCAGTTTCACACAGATCGCTTTGGTATTTTTCGACAGCAGGGAAGATTTCCCGCCTTGCCATATCCAACATAGTCTGCGCCTCAATATGCAGTATCTTCGCATAGTTTTCCATCAAAATTTCGTGACGGGAAACCAACTCCGAACGGGTGTAGACTTTGTACTTTTCGTAGAAAGCTATATTTTCTTCGGAAATGAGATACGGCAGCGCTTGCGTGGTAGAACGCAGATTTAACAATCCGCGTTTATCCGCTTCGGTTACCCACGCATCGTCATAGCCGTTCCCGTTGAAAATAATGCGCTTGTGGTCTTTCAATACCCGAACGATAAGATTGTGTACGGCGGTGTTGAAATCTTCCGCTTCTTCCAATACGCAGGAAAAATCATCCAACGATTCTGCTACCGCTGTGTTTAAAACGGTGTTGGGATCTGCAACCGACTGGGATGAGCCGGGCATACGGAATTCGAATTTGTTACCCGTAAAAGCAAGCGGCGAGGTGCGGTTGCGGTCGGTGTTATCTTTCGGAAAACGGGGGAGAATATGTACGCCGACCTTCATAATGGTCTGCTCTTTTACGTCGTATGCGTTACCTTGCTCAAGCGCATCTAAAATTTCGGTAAGCTCATCACCAAGAAAGATAGATACGATGGCAGGGGGCGCTTCGCTTGCGCCTAAACGGTGGTCGTTGCCTGCACCCGCTACAGAAATGCGGAGTAGATCCTGATGCTTGTCCACCGCGCGTAAGACAGCGCAAAGGAACAGTAAAAATTGCGCATTTTCGTGCGGTGTGTCGCCGGGCTCTAAGAGATTGATACCCGTGTCGGTGGAAATGGACCAGTTGTTGTGTTTGCCGCTGCCGTTTACACCCGCAAAAGGTTTTTCGTGTAACAGACACACCAGACCGTGCTGCTGTGCAACCTTTTTCATGATCTCCATTGTGAGCTGATTATGGTCAGCGGCAATATTGGTAGTGGTAAAGATAGGCGCCAATTCGTGCTGCGAAGGCGCCGCCTCGTTGTGTTCGGTCTTGGAGAGAATACCGAGTTTCCAAAGTTCTTCATCCACATCCCGCATATACGCGGAAACGCGGGATTTAATAGCGCCAAAGTAGTGGTCTTCCAATTCCTGCCCTTTAGGCGGTTTCGCACCGAATAAGGTGCGTCCTGTGAAAATAAGGTCGTGGCGTTTGTCAAACAGTTCTTCGGGGATGAGAAAATATTCCTGCTCTGCACCGAGTGTGGTACGTACCATACGCACATCGTCATGACCGAACAGTTTTAAAAGGCGGAGTGCTTGTTTGTTGATCGCTTCCATTGAGCGTAACAGCGGCGTTTTCTTGTCCAAGGCTTCTCCACCGTACGAGCAAAAACAGGTAGGAATGCACAAGGTGTTATCTTTGATAAACGCATAGGAGGATGGGTCCCAAGCGGTATAACCGCGTGCTTCAAAGGTGGCGCGCAAGCCGCCTGACGGGAAACTGGAAGCATCCGATTCGCCTTTGACCAATTCTTTTCCCGAAAACTCCATAATAACACCGCTGTCACCGCTGGCAGTTACAAAGCTGTCGTGTTTTTCCGCAGTAACGCCGGTAAGCGGCTGGAACCAATGGGTGTAATGGGTGGCACCCTTTTCCAATGCCCAATCTTTCATAGCACTTGCAACAATACCTGCAATCGCAGGGTCCAAATGCTTGCCGAGTTCGATGGTACGACGCAACGTTTTATACGTGTCAGCGGGTAAACGCTCACGCATAACCGTATCGTTAAACACCATAGTACCGAAAATTTCGGGAACTGTACTCATAGACGATATCTCTCCTTGCCTAAAATTGCCTATACACAGACGATTATACTGTTGTACCGTATGATTGTCAAGGTGTTTTCAAAATGTCTTTCCCGTTGACATTTACTGCTACGGTAGGATATAATGAAAAGAACGATGTATGATGAAGCGGGGGATACGGTATGAATTTTTGGGGGCATTTCCGTACGGTGACAGCACACCGTCATAAAGTGTTGCAACATTGTATCAAAGCAGGTATTGTATGGCGCGGTCTTACCCATGACCTATCCAAATATTCTCCTGCCGAATTTTGGGTAGGCGCACGGTTTTATACCGACGGCACCCGCAGTCCCAACGAAACGGAAAGAAGAACATACGGCTATTCTAAAGCGTGGATGCACCATAAAGGCAGAAACCGTCATCATTTTGAGTATTGGACCGACTATGATCCCGACACCAAACGGATGCGACCGTTGCCGATGCCGGATGTGTTTTTGGTCGAGATGGCGTGTGACCGCATTGCGGCAAGCAAGATTTACGCTAAAGAAAATTATACCGACCGTTTCCCGTTGGAGTACTTTTTACGCGGTAAACCTACCCGTGTTATTCATCCCGAAACGTCCGAAAAATTGGAGTATATCCTACAAATGCTGGCAGACAAAGGGGAAAAAGTCACTTTTAAATATTTGCGTGAAATGACCAAGAAAAATAAGCGGTGAAAAGCGAATACGTTCTCTTGAAAAACGGGTGACATCCGAAAAAGATGTCACCCGTTTTTTATACAGACAAAGCATATTTTTTCGGTGAAACTCCCATCTTTTTCTTAAAAACAGTCATAAAATATTTTGTATCCGAAAATCCGCTTTTTTCCGCCACTTCATACACTTTGTATTTTCCTGTTTTAAGCAGAGTGCAAGCGTGCTGTATGCGGAAACTCAAAATATATTCCTTGGGCGTCATACCGCATGCATCGTGGAATGATTGATACAAATGGGATTCGCTGATATTCAAAGCGTCTGCAATGGCTTTTATTGTCAGGGTGGGTTCGCTGAAATGGTTGTGTATAAAAAGCAGGATTGCGCGGACGATGTCGTTGTGTATGTTGAATATAGGACGCGAAAGTTCGGACAAAATACGATAGAAAACGGATAAAGCGCGGTAGTTTCTGTTGGGTAGATTACTGTGCCAGATATTATCCAACTCACGGAACAAACTTTTTACAAGATCGGGTTGTTTTAATGTGAATTGTTGCGGTGCAAACGTTCGATCACATTCAAATTCTATACGAATGATATGATCGTCTTTACCGCGCAAACGACAAGGTTTGTTTGGCGGCAGATATAAAACAGCACCTTCCTGCGCTTTGATAACGTGTGTACCGAAATCATAGGTCATGTGGTCGTTGTAGTGGTAGGTAAGCGTGTGCAGAGGTAAGGTTGTTTCTTCTGTGGAAAGGAACAGCCGCTCTACCTGCGGACAGGAGAAAGCCGTACGGGGGATATACGACTCGGGGTAGGGGTTTGTGACGTTGCCGTATACGTAACAGCCACCGTTGTGCGCATTGGCAAATGCCAAGCCGCCTTGCACGCTGACGGGATATGTGCGGTCAACCATATCATAAAAAGGAAACCGTTGCTTGTCACAACCGAATACGATACCGTATATACGCCAACTTTGTTCAAAACCGACTTCTGTTTCGAAATCATCCAGCGGCGGATGTTTAACCGTGAGCAGGGCATAGGGGCCGCCGACGGCAAATGCCACCCGCCCTTTACTGGGGATACTGCATACCAGATGTCCGTTTTCGTTGAACGACCAAAATTTGCCGATAGGTGCGGTAAGCCCCTTGGCATCCTTGGCAATCGTTTCGAAATAGTAACAGGTAAAGTATGTTTCCAACTCATCTACCGATTGCATTTTGGTGAAATCCAGATCCAACAGCGTTTCACCGTTTGCCGTCAACCGTAGGTAACGGAAAGCGCCCGACTCGGACGCGGTGCCGTTAGATGCTAAGGAAAATACGCCGTGTAACTTTTGCGGAAAACACGACGTTGCACGACTTTCGGGAACGTTGTCCACCGTCATGGTTGCTTTATCCCCACAAACGTTCAAACGGAAACAATGCGGTGTTTTTTTACGCATATTGGTGGCGACCGCAAACGAAACATCCGGGCGGGGAATATCGTACACGGATTTTAAGGTAACCTGAATCGGCTCATCCTGCGAAAACATAGTTTTACCCCCTTAAAACAGATACTTCGCAAGGAGTATAACATATTTCTTGGAGAAAATCAAACTTTTTTGAAGAAAAATGGATTGATTTGCAGAGAAGTTGCACTTATAATTAAGATACGGGCATAATTACTTGAAAAAGTGGAATGTTTGTCCGTTGCCAATTGAGATATGTTCGTGGTATGTTTAATGTGGTATCTTTATTTTAACAAGGGGGAGAAGTTTTATGCAGTTTTCTAAAACCTTGCGGTCAGCGGTATCTTTATGCGTGACTGTGGCGATGCTGGTCAGTATGCTCGCCGTGTTCGGCGCATTTCCCGTTGCTGCCGCAAAATCCGTGGAGAAATTCACGGCGAATTTTTCTGCTTTGCCCGCGGGTCAGGTTTCTATGACCGATACCGCGACGGTGGAGTATCTGGAAAATCTATTTGATTTTTACTTTTTCCAGCAAGGTTGGTGGTTCCAACGTGCAGACGTTAACGGCTATGTGACGGATGCTGACGGTAACTATCTGACCGGTAAAACCAGCGGTATCAGCTATATGCCCGATGTGGTCGGGCAAAAAGCGGGTGCCTCCAACTCGGAATACGTGGACGGTACCGGCAACAATCTGTCGGGAAGGGGTATTTCCCGTTGGTTGGTAAGCGGCAAATATCTCGGCTGTACCGCCTATGCGGCGGCGGGCGAATCTGCCTTTTATAAAGTGAACAGTATGTGGGTGAAGGGCGACGACGGTGATTTGGCCGTTCTGGACAACTTCAATCTCGAAATGGATTTCAAGCCCGCTGATACGACTTTGTACAGCAAGATCGGTACCAATATGGACGGCATTGCTGTTTGGTTCCGTGCGAAGAATGCGGGTCAGGCATACGGCAATAATGACCAGCAAATGATAAGTATGGCGCCGGACGGCGGTTTGTACGTCGGTAATTTGGGAAGCAGTATTGCGAATGCCGCTTATACGGAAACGATGCAGTACAACGATGCGGCGGTAACCTTTGACCGTACCAAAGATTATCATCTGTCTTTGACGGTGGTCGGCACCGAGATGACGGTGGTCGTTACCGATAATGCGACCGATAAAGTCGTATATATGTTGAGCCGTGCTGTTGAAGATTTGCCGGCGGGCTATCTCGGTATCGGCGGTTCTACGGCAGGCGCTTATTACGGCAATATCGAGATCACCCGTCTGGACAAAGACGGCAATCCCGTGGATTTTAATGACCATAATGACGGCTACGGTTTCGGTGCGGATTTTGCGCGTATCACCGATTACCGTCAGCGTTTCCCGCAGAATACGGCGGGTTCTTGGAGCTATTATACGGACGGTACTTATCTGCGCGATAACGGTGCCAACATAAAATGGTTGGATGTTGTTGCGTACAACACCAATACGTACGATTTCTCCGCGCCCGACACCTATGCGGCGGATGCGGCGGTTGTTGACTATCTTAACAGCAAATTCGCGTTCTACTACAACCGTGAAGGCGAATTCAAACAATTTGACACCCCGTATGAAAATTCCGTTGTACAGGATCCTGATGCGACGTACGGTTCGGGCAAGACTGTACAATGGAAGTTGCAGGATGGTCGTTATCTCAACGCGGTTTTCACGGGACAAGGTGGCGAGCTGTTCCGCAAGACGGTGTCTATCGTCCCGAAGGATAAAGACGGTAACGTGGTCACTGCTAAAAACTTTGAAACCGAATTCGATATGAATTTGACCACCACCGCCAAAACGGGTCTCGCTTTCACTTTCCGTGCGGAAACGGCAGGTCAGTTGACCAGTGGTTATAAAACTTCGCTCGACAACAAAGTAACTGTTGTCTTTACTGCCGGCGGTTATAAAGTGTACGAAGGCGTTATCCCGAAGGAAGAGACTGTCACTCCTGTTGTCAATGCGTGGGCAGACAGCGCCTCGGTGACCAAAGCGCACGTGTACATCAAAGCGGTAAACGGCATCTTGACTATGCAGGTGACCGGTATCGACGGCACCGTGTACTATGCAGGCAGTACGGAGCTTACCTATACTGCTGAAGGCACGATGTTCTACAGCGTGCTCAATGGCACCGGCGGTTTTGCCAACATCCGTGCTGATCGCTTGGATGACAACGGCGATGTGATTGCCTGGGATCCGCCCACTTCTCTGAAAACCAATATTTACACGGACACCCGTCCGTCTTACACCATTACCGCAGGTGACGGTATCGCGGAACATCTGAATGCGTTGTTCAATACCTACCACAGCCAGGACGGCGGTTTGGTAAACACCGGCGGCTTCCCGACCACCGCCACTTCCGGTGCGTATTGGAAGACCGTTTATGAGCGTACGCACTTGGAATGTTCTTTCTCTGCCACCAACAGAGTTTCTCCTTTAAAATCGGTTGGCTTGTTGGTTCCCAAGACCGCTGACGGCAACGAAGCGGTATTGAAAAACTTTGAATTGTCCTTCACCACTCGTTGGGCGGAAATGACCTTCAACAACGCTTCTGTCGGCGGTGTGGTTATCGGTTTCCGTCAGCAGACGGCGGGCAAGATTACCACCGGCGAGGGTCAGGTAAATAAAAACCAAGGTCTTATCGTGATTACTTCTACCGGTATTTCCATCGCGGGCGGTAATGAGATTACCGATGCAATGTACGGTACTGCCAACGAGCAAACCTTTACATCCGAACTGAACCCCAAAGCAAGCAACAACCTTACGTATCATAAGGTAACTGTGCGCGTGGTAGGTAATCTGGTAACCGTAAAAATCGGCAACAACACCTATACCGATACCATCAACTATAACGAGCCGGGTTATTTAGCGTTCGGTCCGGGTGCATTCCGTATGCATTTCAAGGATATCGTTGTGACCCGTCTGGACGATGCAGGCAATGCGATTGACTGGAATGCCGATCAGTATGAATCCATTCCGACTACCGTGACATTCAATGGCACGAATTTATTGGGCTTCAATACGACTTATACGAATAAATATCCTAACGACAAAGACAATATTGAGTACACGGATACAGCGCTCACTGTTGCACAGCGTGCAGCATTTATCGACGCACTCGACAGCAGATTTGATGTGTATTACAACGATTATGACGGCGCAAACGCTGTGTATATTCACAATTCTTCCGTGGTCGGCAATACGGTTGGCTATAACTATGCAAAACTGCAATATTATAACGGGAATGCATGGTTGCGTCCCGTGGCAATTTCCGGTTACGGCAGTTTGACCGGCTCTGCTTTACGTCAGGTAGGTTCTTTGGTACCCAAAGACGATGATGGAGAGCATTTGTATCTCAAAAACTTTGAGATGAATACCGGCTACGCATTTTGGACCGGCAGCACAGGCAATGGTGCTGTTATTATCGGTTTCCGTCAGGAACAACCCGGTAGATACTATGCCGACAATGGCTTCGCGGCGAACGGCAGCTATTTGATGATCAGTAACGATAAGCTGTTGGTGTATGAAAACGGCACGCTGTTACACGAAAAGGCGTTTTCCACTGCTAACCAGGGTCAAATCAGAAATGTGAACATCAAAGTGGTTGGCAAAACGCTCACTTATAGAGTGTACTGGAGTTCTTCTACTGTTTTGAGTGGCACTGTTGAGCTGTCTACCGAAAAAACCGGTTATCTTGCTTTGAGTAATACGCACTATTTGCGTTCGTTCAGCACGACCGGTTTCTCGATCACTGCTCTTGATGACGCGGGCGAGGCAACCCCGATTAAGAAACCCGCTTCCAGCGACAAAAACGGCAACATCGCCGTGTCCACCAGCGTGACAAACGGTGTGTATACCAACACCATTACCGTAACCCCCGAAGAAGGCTACGAGATGTTGGCGGGTTCGCTTATTGCAACCGATGCAGAGGGTAACTGTTACGTTCCCGTCCGTGTGGGCTTCCGTGAGGGCGGCGATGCTTCTCAATATGAAGTGAAATGTGCATCTCCCGTTAAGGCAACCGCTACGTTCTATCAGCCCACCGCGGCTGACCCCAACGTCGGCAACATCGGTACTTCTATCAATGAAGAACTGGCGGGCTTACGTTTTGTATCCCGTTTGAATCGTACTGTAGTTGACAATGCTGAGTATGTGACGCTGGACGGTGAAACGTTTGAAGTTTCGGATTATGGTATGCTGGTGGCGGTTAAATCTGTTCTCGGCACCGATGCCTTGACGTTGGATGTTACCGAAACCAATGAATATGTGAAGAAAATCAGCGTAAAAGACCGCCAGATATACTATGATCTGTGCGATGATTATGTAGATATGTCCGTATGTATTACGGGCGTTGACAAGGTGACAGGCGGTACCGACATGGAAGTGGTTGCCCGTCCGTATGCCATCGCTAAGGATAAGAACGGCGACGATGTCAAATTGTACGCTAAGAGTTTTGAATCGACCTATGCCGAAAACGCGGGTCTTACCACCGTTACTTTCTCTGAAATGGAAAAAGATGGTGTGGTAAAAGTGCTCGGCAGAGCCGATGTTGTGGGTAACGACCTGCAAATGGACTGGGTCAACACCGGTTTTGAAATCAAAGGTACTTTGACAGGCTCCGTTAAAGCGAATATGTCCAGTACACGTACCGACAGTCTCTTGAACGTATCTGTTGACGGCAAAGCGCCGACGATTGTACACGTTCCTAACGGTACGTCTACTGTGACCTTGGCAAAGAACCTTTCTAAAGGCGAACACACCATTCGTGTAGAAAGCGGCACATCCATACGGCAAGGTGTGCTGACGGCGACTTCGTTGCAGTATCTTGGCGAATTGAGTGCCAACAGCAAAGAACAATCTCGCTTGAAGATTGAAGTTCTTGGTGACTCTATCTCTTGTGGTTGGGGTCTTGACGGCGACAATTCCATGTCGACATCAACTCTCTCTGTAGCAGAACAGGTTGCTATCAGCAACAGCTATTACAGCTATGCGGCGCAAACTGCACGATTGTTGGATGCGGATCTGCAGGTAGTGGCACAGTGCTCTCAGACCATTCCCGCTGTACACGGTTTCTTCCCGAATCTGAACAAACGCAGTGGCACACCTAAATGGGATTTCGAGAACAATCAGCAGGATATCGTTATCATAAATTTGGGCACCAACGACGAATGGCAAGGTACCGGTCTTAATAATGCGAACTACACGGCAGAGAAATCTTTGGCGAACATCAAAGCGTTGCTCACCGACGTACGTGAAGCATATCCCGATGCGTATATCATTTACGTATACGGTATGATGCGTAAGACCTATGAACCGCAGTATCAGCAGGCGATCAATGAAATGAACGACGATAAAGCGTTCTATGTGGATATGACCGCATATAAGAGCACAGGCGGCTTTGACGGTAACCATCCCAAACGCGATAGCCATACGGCTGTTGCCAACGCTTTGGCATCCTTCATTCGCACCAATTGTCCCGATCTTTTCGGTCACACTACCCATACCGAAACGATGACGGCACTTTCCGATGCGAACAATGTGCTGTTCACCGACAGAACGGCGGTTTCCGGTACGGCTCGTACCATGACCTACAGCAATACGGGTATGACCATTCAAGGTTATCTCTACGGCGATCTCAAAATGAACGTCAACGTGGCTTCCAGTGTTTGCGCACTTAACGTTATCGTAGACGGTGACGTGCAAAACGCTACTACCGTTTGGGTAGAAGCGGGCAACAAAGAAGTAACGCTTCTGTCCGACTTGCGTCGCGGTCACCACACTATTGAAATCGTCAAAGGCACCGCACATCATGCGGGTGTCCTGACTATGAAAGATCTTACCTACTCGGGTACGCTGACGACTCCGACCGCGAAAGATTTGCAGATAATGTTTATCGGCGACTCCGTAACGGTGGGTGAAGGTATGTATGGTGCGGTGGACCCGCTCGCAAAATCCTATAATTCTATTGACGGTTATGCGGCGCAGGTTGCTAACTACCTTGGCGCCGGCGTTACCACCGTTGCACAATGCGGCGCGAAAATCCCGGGTATGACCACCCAGTTTAACGCAATGCAGGACGGCGAAAAGGATATTGTGGTTATCAATCTGGGCACCAATGACTTTGGTTGGTCTAACTTGTCCAGTTTGGATATTGCCAATGACTATTATCCGAGCGGCACCACCAATATTAAGATCAAAGATGCTATCACGGGTCTCATTGACGATGTACGTGCGGCACAGCCCGATGCTTACATCATCTGGACCTACGGTATGATGTTTGATCTGCACTTGGATGCGCTTGAAGGCATTATCAGCGACCACGCAACCGCCACCAATGATGAAAAATTACTCTTCTGCGACGTTTCTGCCGCGAAAGATAATAGTGGTAAGTCGAGCCATCCGTCTACCGTTGGTAATAACAATGCGGCGCTGGTACTCACCGGCTTTATCCGTGAAAACTGCTCTGCATTGTTAACTTCCGTGCCGACGCCCGAAAAGACTTTCGCCACCGATCGCAAGTTGAAAGTAGCGTGTGTAGGTGACAGCATCACCGCGTTAGGTTACTGGAATGACAATATGCGCGGCGAACTGTCTACCAACAAATACGAAGTCAGCGGCTTTGGTGTCAGCGGCTCTACCGCAGGTTTTAAAGGCGTTGACTATGTAGATGCAAGTACCAATGCGGGCAAAGCATACGTTGACCAGACGGCGTATACCAACGCGTTGGCGTACGGCGCTGACATTGTGGTCATTATGCTTGGCACCAATGACTCTAAAAAGGTGAACTGGCCCGTATATGCGGATGAATTTGTGGCTGATTACGTAAAAATCGTACGTTCTTTCCAAAAACAGGAGAACGCACCGATGGTATTTATCGGTTTGCCGCCTACGGTATATTCTACCGGCAGCTTCCAGGATATCAGCAATTCCCGTATTGAAAACTTTGTAATTCCTGCGCTGTACGAAGTGGCGGCGCAAACGGGCGCTGTTATTGTGGATACCCATACACCGACCGGCGGTGATTCTACCTTGATGAGCGACGGCGTGCATCCTACCGATGCAGGTAAACAGATTCTCTGTGAAACCTTTGCTGCAGCTATCATAGAGAAAGTAGGGGAATGAGAATGAAAATATACGAAACACCCGATTTACAAGTAACGGCTATTTCTCAAGACGTTGCAGTAGCGGCGTCGATAGGCGATAATCTCCTGCCATTGTCCAGTATGGCTCCGAAAACCTAATATAAAAAACACCGTTCCGTGCAACTGCACGGAACGGTGTTTTTTACTTTTAGGTAATGTATTGTTTTGTGCTTTTTTGTTTTTTATGCCAATGCGGATTTTAACGCATCCATACGGTCGGTCTGCTCCCAACGCACGTTGACGTCTTCACGTCCTACGTGACCGTAAGCGGCGAGTTGACGGTAAATGGGATTGCGCAAATCCAATGTATCAATAATAGCGGCAGGACGGAAATCAAACACCTTTTCAACAGCGGCGGCTAAGATATCGTCGCTGTATTTGCCGGTGCCGTTGGTTTCTACACGTACCGAAACAGGACGTGCCACGCCGATAGCGTACGCTACCTGCACTTCGCAACGGTCAGCGAGACCTGCGGCAACCAGGTTTTTCGCCGCATACCGCGCCATATAGGAAGCGGAACGATCTACTTTTGTGGGGTCTTTGCCGGAAAAAGCGCCGCCACCGTGACGGCCGTAACCGCCGTAGGTGTCTACGATAATTTTTCTGCCGGTAAGACCGGTGTCACCCTGCGGACCGCCTACAACGAAGCGGCCGGTGGGGTTAACGAAGATTTTGGTGTTGTCATCTAAAAGATCTGCGGGAATGATCGGCAGGATAACTTCGCGGATGATGTCACGGCGAATGGTTTCCAAATCCACGTCGGATGTATGTTGGCTGGAAACAACCACAGCGTCTACGCGTACGGGAACGTTGTTTTCATCGTATTCTACCGTTACCTGCGTTTTGCCGTCGGGCTGTAAGTAGGGGAGCGTACCGTCTTTGCGTACGGCAGTGAGTTTTACCGCCAAACGATGCGCCAGAGAAATGGGCAAAGGCATCAGTTCAGGGGTCTCGTTACACGCAAAACCAAACATAAGCCCTTGGTCACCTGCACCGATCTGGTCATACGGATCGGCTTTTTCACCGCCGCGCCCTTCTAATGCGTCGTTAACGCCCATAGCAATGTCAGGGGACTGTTCGTCGAGTTTGACATTGATTTCACAGGTGTTGCCGTTAAAGTTGCCGTCTCTGCCGTCGTAACCGATGTCCAACACGACACGGCGTACGGTAGCGGGAATATCTACATTGGCGGTGGTGGTGATTTCACCCATAACCATTACCATATCCGTTGTGGCAACGGTTTCGCACGCAACGTGTGCGTCTTTGTCCTGCGCTAAAATCGCATCTAAAACAGCATCGGAAATCTGGTCACAAACTTTGTCGGGATGTCCCTCTGTTACCGATTCGGATGTAAAGAAATGTCTTGCCATGGTAAACCTCCTAAAAATACGTCATTTATAAACAAAAACCGCTCGGTTGACCGAGCGGTGAGAAATCGAGAACCTCATCTGTCGGTCAATACCGCAGGATGTAGCACCTTGCATTTTCCGCAGGTTGCCGGGCATCATCGGGCCTGTTCCCTCCGCCGCTCTTGATAAGGAATATTCAGTTCGCAATGTAGTATAACAAAGGTGTCGATATTTGTCAATACACAAATTTTACATAATACCTTTCCATACCAGTAAAAGTAACACCAACGTAATGACCGCACCTAATGCGGCAAGGGTTACGGTAAGGCGTTTGCGGGGGATAACAGGTGTATCGGTTTTGGGTAACAGCTGTGCTGCACGTAATGCGGCGGCTGCACTTTTGTACAATAACATCGTAAAAGCGGCATTCAGCCCACCTTTAAAGAGATTAAACGGTAAAAACACGGGCAGCAACATATCTGCAATCGCTTCACGCGGAGTATGCATATATAGTGGAGTTATAAGATAGTTCCACAACAGCATACCTATAGTGGTCGCTAACGCGGCGGCGATCAAGCCAAAAAGAGCACGCTTCAAGGTTTTCTTGCGGTAGTATATGATGCTTGCAGTACCGACAAATAAACATGAAGATACGCAGTTCATTAACATACCGATAGGACCGGTAGAACTGATGGTGACCATTTCTACCAATGCCACCGCAATGCTCATACAAATGCCTGCAACAGGGCCGAACAAAAAACCGCCGATGGTCAAAAAAACATCTTTCGGCTCATAACTCAAGAATAAAACAACGGGGATGCGAATGAGTACAACCGTTATGTATGACAAAGCGGTCAGCATGGCCATAGCTGTCAAACGGCGTAGTCGTTCACTGCGTTTGTGCATATAATCACCTCACAAATTCTGTAAAATCAATAGTTCGCGATGTGTAAAGCGTAACAACTTTACATACTTATTTATTTAAAAATTGTCGGTACGCGGCAACAGCCAATGCGTCACACCGTTCGTTTTCGGGGTGTCCTTGATGACCGTGTACCCAATGAAATTCCACCTGATGAATTTCCAGTAAAGCGAGTAACATTTCCCATAGATCCACATTGAGTGCGGGCTTTTTATCGGCTTTACGCCAGCCGTTTTTCTGCCACGCGTATACCCAACCCTTCATAATGGCATCTAAAACGTATTTGGAGTCGCTGGTGAGTAACACTTTACACGGCTCTTTCAGCGCAGATAAACCTTTGATGACCGCTGTTAGTTCCATACGGTTGTTGGTGGTGTTTTCTTCGCCGCCCGATAATTCTTTTTCTATGCCGTTATACCGCAAAACAACACCCCATCCGCCGGGGCCGGGATTGCCTGAACACGCGCCGTCAGTAAACAATTCGATTTCTTTCATTTTTCTTTCTCCATCATAGGTATCACACATCATTTTAACAGATTTTTAAAAATATACAAGAGTGAATTTCAAAAAAATCGCCAATACTCAAAAACGGGCGGTTTACTTGACATTTTATCATAATTAGAGTATTATATTAAATTAGAGTAATAGCACATATAAGCAGTCCGACTGCTTTTTAATTTTTTTGTTGGATACGGCTCCTTAAAACCGCCCTTTTTAAGTCCGTATCGCGTAATTTGAGAAAGGAGAACCCTTGTGACCACAACAAAAGAAAAACGTCCCGCTGATACGAAACAGAAAAAGTATCGCGCGCCCCGTCAAAAGCAGGGGAAAGGTGCCGCTAAGATGGCGGATACCCATACAGCGGAGACCACTAAGAAGACGGTGTCGAAAAAGCCGACTTCCAACGGCAGAAAGCCGCAAAACACCGGCGCTAAGCGCCAAACGGGGTATAAAAAACGCCCCACGACAGAACGCCCGAAAGCAATACCGGATATTTCCGCAAAATTGACTTTCTTAGGCGGCCTTAATGAGATAGGCAAAAATATTACTTTATTTGAATACGGTAAATCCGCATTTTTGATTGACTGCGGTATGTCTTTCCCCGACGATGATATGTTGGGTGTGGATATTGTATTGCCCGATTTTTCCTATATAGAGAAAAACCGCGACCGTATTCAGGGTGTGATTATTACCCACGGACATGAGGACCATATCGGCGCTTTGCCGTATCTGTTGTCCCAGATGAAGATTCCTGTATATGCTACCCGTCTGACCGCGGCGCTTATTGAGTCTAAACTGAAAGAACGTAACGTTCACGCGGAAATTAAGGTGGTAAATGCCGGCAGTACCATTGATTTTGGCGATGTGACGGTGGAATTGGTGCCTGTAAATCACTCTATTCCCGATGCGGTGGCATTGGCAATAAAGACACCGATGGGGTATGTCGTGCATACGGGTGACTTCAAAATTGATTGTACACCCGAAAGTGGTCCTATGATTGACCTTGCGCGGTTTGGAGAACTCGGCAAAGAGGGTGTATTGGCATTGCTTGCCGACTCTACCAATGCGGAACGTCCCGGCTATACGCCCAGTGAGCGGGTGGTAGGGGACAGCTTTGCCAAACTGTTTAAAAAGGCGGAAAATAAGCGCATTATTGTTGCGACGTTTTCTTCCAATCTTAACCGTATTCAGCAAATTATCAACGCGTCCTATGCAGATGGCAGAAAGGTTGCGGTGTCGGGACGCAGTATGATAAATTTTGTGAATATTGCAAATGAGCTTGGCTATCTGCATGTGCCCGCAGGCATTTTGGTGGATATTGAAGTGATTGACCGTTACCCGAAAGACAAGATGACCCTTATCACGACGGGTAGCCAAGGCGAACCGATGTCTGCGCTCAGCCGTATGGCGTTTTCCGACCATCGCCGTGTAGAAGTCGGTCCGGAAGATTATATCATTATTTCCGCAACCCCCATTCCCGGTAACGAAAAAATGGTGGGCAAGGTAATTGACGAACTAATGAAACGCGGTTGCGACGTGGTATACGAAAGAATGTATGACGTGCACGTATCCGGTCACGCGTGTCAGGAAGAATTGAAAATTATGCAGGCGCTTACCCATCCGCGGTATTTTATTCCCGTGCACGGCGAGCAGAAACACCTGCAAAAACACGCCGCCCTTGCGAAAAGTATGGGTATGGCACCTGAAAACGTATTGGTGACCGAATTGGGTAAAGTTGTGGAACTGACCCGCGAAAGTATGCAGGTCACCGCATCTGTTCCTGCGGGACAGGTGTTAGTAGACGGTCTTGGCGTGGGCGATGTCGGCAGTATTGTATTGCGTGACCGCAAACATTTGTCGCAGGACGGTCTTATTGTGGTGGTGGCTGCTATTGACGTGCAAAATGGGTTTGTTGTATCCGGTCCCGACGTCGTATCCCGCGGTTTTGTGTATGTACGTGAGTCGGAAGAACTGATGGAAGAAGCCAAGGTGCTGGCACTGCGCGTACTGGAAGAATGTTGTGCACGTAACACATTTGATTGGAATACGATGAAAACCCGTGTGCGAGACGAACTGTCTCATATGATATTTAAAAAGACAAAACGCAGTCCGATGATCTTACCTATCATTATGGATGTGTGACAGAAAGGAGAGATATCCTTTGAATACCAAAAATCCGTTTCGGATGACTGTAGTGCTCAGTACGCTGTTGGCGGTGCTGACGGTGCAGACGATCGCAGCATGGTGGTTTGCACGTGTGTGGTTTTTCGTTTCACTTATACTTTTGCTTGGGTGTGTAGCAGGTACTGTTGCTTATTGGTTGAAAGCAAAGGTGGCGTTTAGAGAATATCTCTCCCATATCGCCGCACAATTAGATACGGCTGACCGTGAAGCATTGGCACGGTTTCCGTTACCTGTCGCGGTAGGTACTGCGGCAGGCGCCGTGCTTTGGTATAACGATGTATTCCGCACCGAAGTTTTGGGCGGTGAAGAAGCATACGGTGCTACGCTTGCCGAAATGACGGGCGGATACACGACAGCGGAACTCGGCAAAAAACGTATGGTGGATGTGACATACAACGAGAAAAAGTACAGCGTGTATGTCAGCCGCTTGCCGGATAACGGGGATATCTGCCTGTACTATGTGGACAATACCCGTTTGAAAGGTATTGCCGAAGAATATACTGCCAGCCGTCCCGTGGTGCTGTCGGTGTTTATTGACAATCTGGAAGAATTGTCGGTTGAAGTTAGGGACAGCGAACGTGCACAATTGGCAGGTAAAGTGCAAACCTTGCTGGAAGAATGGTTAGGTCGCGGCGCAGGCTTGTTACAAAAATACGATAGTGACCGTTTCCTTATCATTACCGAAAACCGCCGGCTAGAAGAAATGATAAAAGAGCGTTTTAGTATTTTGGATACGGTACGCAATATGTCCGACGGGGTACATAAAACGGTTACCTTGTCTATCGGTGTCGGACAAGATACCACGGTTGCTGCGGCGGCAGTTAAGGCCGCACAGTCGTTGGAGATGGCGTTGGGGCGCGGTGGCGACCAGGCGGCTATTAAGACAAAAAACGGTTTTGACTTTTACGGCGGTGTATCCAAAGGTGTGGAACGTCGCACCAAAGTGCGTACCCGCATGATTGCGTCGGCGTTGAATAAACTGATCGCGTCAAGTAATAAAGTGCTGTTAGTGGGTCACGCATTTTCGGATATGGATAGTATCGGATCTGCGGCGGCATTGGCATTGCATATACGCAACAAAGGGAAAACTGCCTACGTGGTGGCAGATAAAGAACAATCCCTTGCCAAAGAACTGATACAGTATATTGAAAAGCAGGAGAGCAATCTCTTTTTACAACCGCAGGACGCAGAAGTGCTGGTGGATGCGGGTACGTTGGTGATCGTTACCGATACCCATATTCCGGACCGCGTGGACGGTAAGCTGCTGAAAAACGCCAAAATGGTGGCGGTCATCGACCATCATCGCCGTATGGTAGGCGGCATTGAAAATCCCACTTTGTTTTACCATGAACCTACCGCATCTTCTGCGGCGGAAATGGTGGCGGAACTTTTGCAGTATATGGGCGACCCGACGCCGCAGAAAACAGCGGCTGAAGCATTGCTTGCAGGCATTATTTTGGATACTCGTAACTTCGTATTGCGTGCGGGCGCACGCACTTTTGAAGCGGCGGCATATTTGAGACGATTGGGTGCAGATACCGTCAAGGTGCAGGAACTGTTTGCGGCGGATATGGAACTGTATCGTCGGAAAGCGGCGTTGGTTTCGGATGCCGTGATATATAAAGATATGGCTATTGCGGTAGGTAGCGGCAACGGTGCCGCCGCACGTATTGCCGCATCACAAGCGGCAAACGAGCTGCTCACCATTCGCGGTGTGAAAGCGTCGTTTACATTGATGAAAATCGAACAAGGTGTTAATATTTCAGCGCGGTCGATGGGGGATATCAACGTACAGTTGATTACCGAAACACTCGGCGGGGGCGGCCACCTCACGATGGCAGGCGCACTGCTGAAGAACACCGATACGGATACGGCGGTGGCACAGGTAAAAGCAGCCGTGGATGCGTATCTGTCACAATTAAAATAAATTCCGAAAGGACGGATGAATATGAAAGTCATTTTGAAGAAAGATGTCAAAGGACAGGGCAAAGCAGGCGAACTGGTCAACGTATCCGACGGGTATGCCAGAAACTTTTTGTTTCCCCGTAATTTGGCTGTAGAAGCGGACGCACAGGCAATGAACGAGTTCCGCAGTAAAGAAGAATCGGTAAAATACCACGCCGCAGTGGAAAAACAAAAGGCGTTGGATGCCGCTAAACAGTTAGAAGGTAAAGGTCTGACCATTCACGCGAAGGCAGGTCAGGGCGGCAAACTGTTTGGCTCGGTAACCAGCAAGGAAATTGCCGAAGAAGTCAATAAGATTTTCGGTTTAACGCTGGATAAACGCAAAATCGTGATGAACGATATCAAAGCATATGGTGACTATACTGTGGAAATCAAGTTGCACACAGGTGTTTCAGCAAAAATCACGGTCAGCGTGACCGAATAAGGAGGTGACCGGTATGGCGGAAACAGTACATACCGGCGACGGACTCGGCCTTCCGTACAGTTTGGAAGCTGAGCAGGCAGTGCTGGGTGCTATTTTGGTAGACCCTACCACTATGAATACGGTGGCGGACGTACTGCGCGAAGAGCATTTTTATATGCCTGAACATCGCGCTATCTACCGTGTGATGTATGAAAAAATGAATGAAAACCGTACGATTGACTTTGTTACCGTGCTGGAATCGTTGAAATCCGAAGGCTTTTTTGCGGGTGAAGAAGGGAAAGCGTATTTGCTGAAATTGGCACAGATGGTGCCGTTTATCCCGAATCTGCCTAACTATATGCGTATCGTACGTGAAAAGTTTGACGTACGCCGTTTGATTACTGCATCTCGCGAAATCGTCAATGATTGTATGGATCCGTCGGCGGATGCACACGAATTGATTGAATCCGCCGAACAGAAGATTTATGCTATTCGGCAGGGGAAAAGTAACAGCGGTCTTGTACATATCAGCGACGTTATTACCAGTAACTACGAAATGTTCGCGAAATTGACCTCTAACGAGCGGGATAAGTACGTAGGTATTCCCAGTGGTATTTCGACTTTGGATGCCATTACAACCGGTCTTAATCGCTCCGACCTTATCATTGTCGGTGCGCGTCCCGGTATGGGTAAAACCAGTTTTATTATGAACATAGCACGTAACGTAGCGGTACAGCAAAACCGCACGGTAGCGGTGTTCAATTTGGAAATGTCCCGTGAACAGATGGTCAACCGTTTGTTGTCCAGCGAAGCTCGCGTGCCCAGTAAAAAACTGCGCACAGGCAATTTAACGCCCGATGAATGGACGCAGATCGGTATCGCTTCCAGCGCATTGTGTAAAGCGCCGATGTATCTCGACGATACGGCGGATATCACCGTACCCGAAATGAAAGCGCGGTTGCGTCGTTTGAAAGATGTTGGTTTTGTCGTGGTGGACTATTTGCAGTTGATGCATGGTGCCAAAAAATCCGAAAACCGCGTGAACGAAGTGAGTGAGATCACCCGTAGTTTGAAAATTATGGCGAAAGAACTGGACGTACCCGTTATGGTGGCGGCACAGTTGTCCCGTGGCCCCGAAAAGCAAGGCGGCAGCCGTAAACCTGCGCTGTCCGACCTGCGTGAATCGGGTTCTATCGAACAGGACGCCGACCAGGTACTGTTTATCTACCGTGATGACTATTATCGCAACCAGGCAGAAGATCCGTCCGCGGTATCGGCAAGTACTTCCGAGATCATCGTTGCCAAAAATCGCCACGGTGAACTTGGCACGGTGCCGTTGGCTTGGCAGGGTGAATTTACCCAGTTCTTGGCTGTGGATACTCGTCCGGAAGGATAAACGGTTATGGAAAACAATGTAAAACGTTGTTTACAGGCGCTTGGTGTGCAACGCGATGCCGGTGTGGTGGTGGCGTTGTCGGGCGGTGCCGATTCGATGGCGTTGTTGTATACGCTTGCGGCATTGCGTGAGACGGATGGACTGTATTTGGTCGCTGCACACGTGCATCACGGGCTTCGCGGGCAAGAAGCGGACCGTGACGCGGCGTTTGTGCGTGAACAATGTGACAAACTCTGTATCCCGTGTGAGACGCTGTTCGTTGATGTGGCGAATGCGCGGCTGGCAGGGGAGAGTATCGAGCAGGCGGGGCGGCGTATTCGGTATGCGTTTTTTGAGACGGTACGGAAAAAATACACCCTGCAATATATTGCCACCGCACATCACGCGGACGATAATCTTGAAACGGTGTTGTTGCATTTAACGCGGGGAAGCGGTTTGCACGGACTTTGCGGTATTCCGCCGCAAAACGGGTGTTGTATTCGCCCGTTACTGTCGATATCCCGTGCGGAAATTGAACGGTTTTGTACAGAAAGACATATCCCCTTTGTGATAGACTCTACCAATGCGGAAACGGTGTACAGCCGTAACCGTATTCGCAATGCGGTAGTACCGCACTTACGGGAGATCAACCCGCAAGTTACTGAAGCGTGCGTACGTATGACCGCGAGTTTGCGGGAAGAAGATGCGTTTTTAGAGAGTTTGGTGGATGCATACTTAGAAAAAGCGGCAGACGGGGATAGGTATCGGCTGGATGTGTTGGCACAGATGCCGTTGGTGTTGCAAAAACGTGCGGTAAAGCGCATCGCTGAACAAGCGGGTGGCGACCCCGAGGAAAAGCATATTTTGACGTTGGTAGATATGGTGGCGCACGGTGGTGCGGTACATTTACCAAATAACATACGCTTGGTCGCGGATGCGGTATATTTGTTCGCGGATACTGCCAAAGTGGTAGCAGAAACACCGACACGTTCGTTAGTGATCGGCGATACGGTGGAAATGGGTGGAATTGTGTATACTGCTTGTTGTATTTCCATAGAAGAATTTAAAGAAAAACAAAATGTTCACAGAAATGTCTTAAAATTTTGCTGTGACTATGATAAAATCATCGGTAGCACCACAATACGAAGCAGAATGGCGGGGGATACGTTCCATCCTGTCGGCGGTGTCGGTAAAACGCTTAAAAAGTTTTTTAACGAAAACGCCGTAAAACCGCAATTTCGTGCAGGTATACCGATCATATGTGATGAAAACGGTATTATTTTGATTGCGGGCTTTTCCTGCGATAACCGTGTGAAATTGGATGAGAACACCAAAAAGGTTTTTATGTTGCGGGGAGGAAAAAAGAGTGAGCATACATAATGATGTTGAGGAAATTCTGTTTACCGAACAACAGTTAGCAGAAATCTGTGCGCGTATCGGTGCGCAGATCAATGAAGACTATAAGGGTAAAAACTTGTTGTTAGTCAGTGTACTGAAAGGGTCGCTGATGTTTATGGCAGACCTTATGCGTGAGTTGACCGTTCCGTGCGCTATCGACTTTTTGGCAGTAACCAGTTACGGAAACGGTACAAAATCTTCAGGTGAAGTGCGTATTTTGAAGGACCTTGACCAATCCTTAGAAGGTAAAGATATTTTGGTGATAGAAGATATTCTTGATTCCGGAAACACCTTGTCTTTTCTTTTAAAAACACTTTCGGCGCGCAACCCTGCCAGCATTCGTTTGTGTACGCTGTTGGATAAACCCGAACGCCGTACGGCACCCGTATATGCGGATTATGTCGGTGCACAGGTGGAAGATAAATTTATCGTAGGGTACGGTCTTGATTATGCCGAAGCATACCGTAACCTGCCGTATATCGGTGTATTAAAACACGAAATTTACGAAAAATAATTAGCAAAGCATTCAAAGGAGATTAAGCTGTGGAACCTAAGAAGAACGGCGGACGGTCCGCCTTGGGCGTGGTGGCGTTAGTTGCCATTCCTGTTGCCTTTTTTGTGTTACTTTGGTTGCTGTTCAATCCGTTTGCAGCAAACCAAAAAGCAGAAAAGATGAAATTTTCGGAGTACATCGCGTATTTTGAGCAAGAAAAAGTGGAGTCGTATACGCTGGATTTGAATAACGGCGCTTTGAAACTCCTTTTACGCGAACAGTACCGCACCGATGTGAACAAAGATAATAAAGTTGACGAAAAAGACGTGCTTGCGTATACGGTGCCCGATGTCGGCAGTTTTATCAATATGGTGACCCCGCTTGTAGACGATGTCAACCGTGACGATAATGCCGATAACGACGTTACGTATGATTGGAAACCGCTTGAAAAACAGTCGTTTTTCGTCAGTATGTTGCCGTATCTCTTGATGATGGGCATTTCGCTGTTGGCGTTGTGGCTGATTATGCGTCGCTCGATGGGCGACGGCTCTAAAATGTTCAGCTTCGGCAAAACCCGTTTAAAAACGCTCGCAGACACTAAACGGAAAACCACTTTTGCAGACGTGGCGGGTGCCGACGAAGAAAAAGAAGAGTTGCGCGAGATCGTCGATTTCCTAAAAGCGCCGAAAAAATATCAGGAGTTGGGCGCACGCGTACCGAAAGGTGTTTTGCTTGTAGGCCCTCCCGGCACGGGTAAAACCCTGCTTGCACGCGCTGTGGCAGGAGAAGCTAACGTGCCGTTCTTCTCCATTTCGGGTTCTGACTTTGTGGAAATGTACGTCGGCGTGGGTGCATCCCGTGTGCGCGATATGTTTGAGCAAGCTAAGAAGAATGCCCCGTGTATTACCTTTATTGATGAAATCGATGCGGTGGGCAGACAACGTGGGGCGGGTCTTGGCGGCGGTCACGATGAACGCGAACAGACCTTAAACCAGTTGCTCGTAGAAATGGACGGCTTCGGCGCTAACGAAGGTATTATTTTGATTGCCGCTACCAACCGTCCCGACGTGCTGGACCGTGCCTTGATGCGCCCGGGTCGTTTTGATCGTCAGATTGTGGTAGGGTACCCCGACGTAAAGGGAAGAGAAGAAATTTTGCGTGTGCACGCAAAAGGTAAACCTTTAGCACCTGACGTGGAACTCGCAACGGTGGCAAAATCCACTGCGGGCTTTACGGGTGCTGACCTTGAAAACCTGCTCAACGAAGCGGCACTTCTGGCGGCACGCAAATCGCGTCATTCTATTACAATGGAAGAAATCGAAGAAGCCACCGTCAAAGTGGTGGTAGGTACCGAGAAGAAGAGCCGTAAGCAAACGCAGGAAGAACGCAAACTGACTGCGTATCACGAAGCAGGTCACGCGGTTGTCACCTATTTCTGTCCTACGCAGGATCCTGTGCATCAAGTGTCTATTGTGCCGCGCGGTATGGCGGGCGGCTTTACGATGAGTCTGCCCGAAAACGACCGTTCTTACCGTTCCAGAAATGAAATGTTGGAAGATTTGCAGGTATTGCTTGGCGGTCGTGTAGCAGAAGCGTTGACCTTAGCGGATATTTCTACCGGTGCTTCTAACGATATTGAACGTGCTACCGATTTGGCACGTAGTATGGTTACCAAATACGGTATGAGTGATGCGTTAGGTCCGATTGCATTTGGTGCATCCGACTCGGATGAAATCTTCCTTGGCAGAGACTTTGGTCACACCCGTAATTATTCCGAGGAAATTGCAGCACGTATTGATAAGGAAATTGAAAAGATCATTACCGATGCATACGCTAAGACCCGCGAAAAACTGACCCGTCATCTGGATAAGCTGGAAGAAGTGGCGGCGTATTTGTTAGAACACGAAAAAATGGACGGCGATGCGTTTAAAGCGTTGATGGAAGGTACTTCCGTTGAAAATGCATCTGATAATTGACATTTTTCAAAAAATAGGGTATACTTCTAATGTACAATGTAGGCGGAGGCGATAAAGATGTTTAAAGATAAGAAAACTTTGTGGATCGTTGTTATTGTAGTGGCTGTGGTAGCGTCTTTGACCACTGTTGCGTTATTGTTACTTCGTGCGAAAGCAAAGAAGAAACAACTGGAAACCGAAGAAGGCGAAGAATGCACCTGCATTTCTTTTGATTGCGAAGCGGATGATATGCAAGAAGATACCGCTGAACAACCCGTTGAAGAATAATGAAAAACCCGCCCACGAAATATCGTGGGCGGGTTTTTGTATAAAAAAACAAGCGGTGCTTTGCACCGCTTGTTTTCACGTTTAACCTTTGTCGCTTAATGCGCGTTCCAGCCAGATACTGCCAATATCCATCGCGTTGTACAGACCGTGTTTTTCGCTCTTTTTCAAGATACGTTCACTCATACGCAGTTCTTCGTCGGTAGACAACAACTGCACCTGAATTTTATCTGCAACGGTCATATCACCCACCTGCTTGGTGGTGACGATCTGCATCACAACAACGCATTTTTCGGCCAAAGAGCCGTAGTAAATGGTGTTACCGGAACGAACCAGCGGGTGTCCTTTATATAAAAGGAACTTGGATTTTTCTTCCGCCATCGTTGTTATTCTCCTTGCATATTAATTGTTCAAATACGAACGCACCAATTCCCGCATCAACTCGTCACGATCGATCTTACGGATCAGTGTACGTGCGTTGTTGTGGGTGGTGATGTAGGTGGGGTCCTCCGACAGAAGATAGCCGACGATCTGGTTATAAGGATTGTACCCTTTTTCACGCAGCGCGTCATACACCGTTGTTAAGATGGTTTTCATTTCCAATTCTTTGTTTCCACCCAAAGAAAAGGTCATAGTTTTGTCCAACATAGGGAGATCCCTCCTTGTCCAAATGTGAATTCATAGATAGTGTAACATATTTTATGCGAAAATGCAAGCGGTTATGAGCGAAGAATACATCCTTTTTCGTTCAAATCACGGAAAATTCGCTTGAATGCGGGTTCAATCTGCTCGTCGGTCAACGTACCTTCGTTAGAACGGAACGCAAGACTGAACGCAACGCTCTTTTTGCCTGCCTCGATCTGACTGCCCTGATATACGTCAAATAAAGTGACGGTTTCAAGCAATTTGCCACCTGCTTTACGGATAGTGTCCGCAATTTCCGCCACCGGCATATCCGCATCACACAGCAATGCCAAGTCACGTTCTACAGCGGGGAAACGGGGAAGCGGTTTGTAAATAATGGCTGCTTTTTCGGTGGCAAACAGTTTGGAAATATCTATTTCCGCAACGTATACGCGGGTTTCTAAGTCGTATTTTGCCGCAACGTCGGGATGCACTTCGCCGAGCACCGCAACTTGTTCGCCATTCAGTAACGCCGCCGCTTGTCTGCCGGGATGCAGATAGGTTTCTGCAGATGCGGTATAGGAAACAGCAACGTCGAATGCCGCAAATACGGTTTCTACGATACCTTTGAGTGTAAAGAAGTCTTCCTTGTCACCGTACATACCGATAGACAAAGTCGGTACTTCGTCGGGTTGCTCGGTGACCGGTAATGCTTTGGGCTTGAACACCTTGCTCGCTTCAAAGAAACGTGCCGCAGGAATTTTGCGGTTAAAGTTGGTGGACAGTACGGTGAGCATACTGGTCAGCAACTGGGTACGCATGGTGGAATATTCTTCTCCCAGCGGATTCAATAAGGTGATTGCTTTGCGACGCAGGTCGTTTTCAGCCAACAACAATGTGTCTACCGCTTTACTGCTGATAAAGGAGTAGGTGGCGATTTCATACATACCTGCCGCAATCAACAACCGCTTGATTTTGTCGGTCTTAATACGTTCAGGTAACTTGTTGCCGCGTACAACCGCACCGCGCATCGGTGTGCCGACAATGTGGTCATAACCGTAAATGCGCATTACTTCTTCCGCCAAATCGGCTCTGCCTTCAATATCATCGCGGAACGACGGGATTTTGCAGGTGAGACGGTTGTCTGCATCCAACGAGGTTTCAATGTGCAAACTGTTCAGGATTTCCACCATAGTGGTGAAAGGTACCTGCACGCCTAAAAGGTCGTTGATGCTCTGCGCATCAACCGTAATGGTACGCATGGCGGGGAGACCGTCATTTACGTCGATAACGCCGTCAATGATATCGCCGGCGTCTAACTCATAGATAAGCTGTAACGCGCGTTCCATGGCATATTCAGCGCCCATAATATCCAGACCGCGTTCAAATCTGCCGCTGGATTCGGTGCGGATGCCGAGAGCACGGGATGTGCGACGTACGCTGTCACGGCGGAATTTTGCGCTTTCAAGGAACAGGTCGGTGGTGTCCGCTTCGATTTCGCTGTTTTCACCGCCCATAATACCTGCAAGGCAGGAAGGGACGTCTTTGTCGGCGATAACCAGCATATCTTCTGTCAAGGTGTGTACCTTACCATCTAACGTGGTAATGGTTTCGTCTTTGAAAGCACGGCGCACGTGGATTTCGGGACCTGCCACGTGGCGCATATCAAATGCGTGCATCGGTTGACCCGTTTCTAACATAACAAAGTTGGTGATATCAACGATATTATTGATAGGACGCATACCTGCGGCTTTTAATGCCTGTTTCATCCAATCGGGAGACGGGGCGATACGCAGGTTTTTCACCACGCGTCCCATATAACGGGGACATAAGTCGCTGTCGTGAACGGTGACGGAAATTTCTTTGTTTATGTCGCCGCCAACCGTTTTGTAGGTGGGCACGGGTGCGTTAAACGGCTTTTTCAATACCACTGCAATTTCTCTCGCTACGCCGAGTACACTCTGGCAATCGGGACGGTTAGCGGTAATTTTGAAATCGATAACGATATCGTTTAAGTGCAGCACTTCGCGCATATCGGTGCCAACGGGATATTTGTCATCCATAATGAGAATACCGTATACTTCTGCACCGGGATAATCGCTTTCTTTTAAGCACAGCTCTTCACCGGAACACAACATACCGTTGGACGGTACACCGCGCAGTTTGCCTTTTTTGATGTGCATACCGTTGGGAAGAAGCGAATCATGCAAACAGGCAGGTACGTAAGCACCCACAAATACATTGTCAGCACCCGTAACGATCTGTACGGGTTCCGCTGCGCCGATATCGATCTGGCAAATCTGCAGTTTGTCGGCATCAGGGTGCTTTTCTAATTGCTGGATGCGGCCTACCACCACATTACGCATACTTTCCGAAAGGTCGGTGATGCTTTCCACTTCAAAACCCGCCATAACCATGCGGTCACACAGCTCATCAACGGGCACGTCAATATCCACGTAGGATTTGAGCCAATTTAAAGAAATCAACATAGCAGTATCCCTCCTTATTTATCAAATTGCTGTAAGAAACGACGGTCGTTTTCGAACAACAAGCGAATGTCGCTGATTTTGTAACGGGTAGTGGTCAAACGGTCCAGACCGATACCGAAAGCAAAGCCGCTGTATTCGTCAGGATCAATGCCGCAACTTTGTAATACGCGGGGGTGTACCATACCCGCACCCAAAATTTCGATCCAGCCGCTGCCTTTACATACACGGCAACCTTTGCCGCCGCATTCCGAACAGGAGACGTCTACTTCAACGCTCGGTTCGGTGAAAGGGAAGAAGGACGGACGGAATTTTACTTTGGTGTCGGGACCGTAGATTTCATGCGCAAACTGTTCCAAAACGCCCTTAAGGTCGCACATAGTCACGCCTTTGTCTACCACAAGACCTACAATCTGGTGGAATACGGGCGAATGGGTCGCGTCCACTTCGTCAGCACGGAACACGCGACCGGGGCAGATAATACGGATAGGGGGTTTTCTCTGTTCCATCGTACGAATCTGCGCCGCAGAAGTCTGGGTGCGCAGTAAGATGTTGTCCGCAAGATAGAACGTATCCTGCATATCACGTGCGGGGTGGTCTTGCGGCACGTTAAGCGCCTCAAAGTTGTAGTGGTCGGTTTCCACTTCGGGACCGTCTACTACGTCAAAGCCCATCGACTGGAAGATATCGATCATATCGTTGAGCACGACGTTGAGCGGATGTAAGCCGCCTTCTGCAGGTAAAGTGCCCGGCATAGTAACGTCTAATTTTTCCGCTTTCAGTTTTTCTTCCTGCAAAGCTTTCTGCAACGCTTCCGTTTTTTCTGCCAAAGCGGTTTCTAATTCTTTGCGTACTTCGTTAACTAACTGTCCCATAACGGGGCGTTCTTCGGCAGGAAGCGCACCCATACCGCGCATAATTTCGGTAAGTTCGCTCTTTTTGCCCATAAAACGAACACGAAATTCTTCGAGTTCCTTAGGGGTCTGCGCATGTGCCAAAAGTTCTAACGCTTCCGCACGTAACGCTTGTAATTTTTCTTTCATATCGTGACCTTCCTTTCGGTGATTTACAGAAAATAAAAAAGCCCCCGTCCACAAAAGGGACGAAGACGTAAACTCCGCGGTACCACCCTGATTTTTGCAAAAGCAAACACTTTTGTGACCGATAACGGTGTCTGCCGTCAAGACCTACAAGACGTAAAGTCGTTCAATCCGCCGCTCAAGAGCGAACTTCCGCACAATACCCGATAACCTGCTCACAGCCAAGGCAAGTCTCTCTGTAAAAGGGTGAGAGCGCGTACTTTTCTCCATCAACGCGTTTAGAATATATTACCACTATTATTTTCGTTTTGCAAGTCTTTTTTTATTTTATATTATAATTGTCTCATCAGCAACAATGGTTAACGGTGTTTCAGACAAAATAGCTTTAACAGTTTCAATAAAACGTCCGCTTTTTGGTGCACCTACCACCAAATGTGCGGCATTTTTCTGCTGTGCTGTTACCGCAACGGTGAGCGCAGGGTTGTCGTTGAATATAATCAGCAGTTCTGCACCGTGTCGTTCTGCAATGTTGTATAAAGTCTGTAATCGTTCGGACGTGTGAGTGCTGATTTGTCCGGTGGGTAATACGGTTACCGCTACTAACGGTAATGCAAGTTGCTTTGCAACCTGCTTTGCCGCGGCGAGAACGTCGTTGTAGGTTGGCCCATCTGCAATGCTCGCTAAAACGCAAGATGGATGCTGTTTTGCCATGCTGTTCATTCCTTTCATATGTAGCATATCATATAAAGGAAAAGAGAAGATGACCGAAATAGAAAGGAATTATGAACTTTTTTCCGTAAAAGTCTTGACAAAAAGCGGTTTTGTGATAAAATGTAAAAGTCCTTTCAATGGGGACGCCTATATGGGCCTTTAGCTCAGTTGGTTAGAGCCCCCGGCTCATAACCGGTTGGTCCCGGGTTC
>JAZPXM010000048.1:0-18167 GCA_045543675.1 Acutalibacteraceae bacterium | reverse complement strand
AATAAGCAAAAAAGCACGGTGTGCCGTAAGGCACACCGTGCTTTTTGTTTTTATTCTGCAGTATAGACAATGTAGTCTTCTCTATCGTTTTCTGCTTCTTAAGTCGGATCGTAGCCATGTCGTTCTGTGAGCCAAGGAGTTGATAGCCCCAGTTGTCTTCCTAAGACCGCTTGGCCCTCCGACTTAATAAGCAAAAAAGCACGGTGTGCCGTAAGGCACACCTTGCTTTTTGTTTTTATTCTGCAGTATAGACAATGTAGTCTTCTCTATCGTTTTCTGCTTCTTCACAAAGAGAGGGGAAGATCTCTTCTGCAACGGATTTGGAAATGGGAAAATGTGCAGAATAGGTGTAGTATTGGTATTTTTCATCTTCTGCACCCGTTTTCGGGGTGCTTACGTAAACGTCAACGATATAGTCATCGGAGGTAAACTGGCGGTCGATAAGTGATGGGATGACATCGTTGGCTAACAACGCACGCACAGAATCCGAAACAGCGGCGATCTGCACGTCGAAGGATGCGTCATATCCTTCGTCGGGCGAATATAAATTCATACTCAAATCGAAATCTTTTGTTTGGAGTTGAGAAAGATGTTCTAAAACTACCTTGCGATCGGCAGCTTCGTTTTCGTAAATGTATTGCAGATACAGTTTATACGCATTGGGATAGTATTCTGCAATCAACGGCACGTGCAGACGGAATTTCTCACCGTAACGGAATATGCTGATATTTACCGTTTCGGTAAATGCCTGCGCTTCATCATAATGATCCCGTTGCAAGATATCATACCGTGTTTCAAACGGTAATCTTTCCACATCCTTACACATAACGCGATATACCGCTTTGGCTTGCTCATCACTGATTTTCCACATAGAAAGTTGTGTGTCGCTGTTCAATGTGGGCAGGTGGTAGGCGGCTTGATAGGTGGCGTTATTCTGCAGTGCTTTGTAAATCACTTCCGCCTGTTGGTCAATAAAATACAGTTGTCGTATTTTTTCTGCGTTTTTAGTGCGGATAGTGACATTAAAGCACTCGTAATCGCCGTCCGCTTTCAGATCGCCGTGCGGGTTATTTTTTTCAGCGGCACGTGCCAAATGTTCCGCTACCGTGCGAATGGTGGCAGGGTCGGTGATGTTGACTTCTGCGGTGAGAGAGTTGAAATACGCGACGTTATCGGTGTTATATCCGTGTGTTTCAAAGGATACCGATTCAATCTGTTCCGCCGTGGGACGGAAAGCGAGAATACGGTTTACGCCAAGCGACAAACAACCGACAAGCAAAACATCTGCCACCAGTACAATCAAAAAGGTGGGGGCGGCTTTCAGCAAGAGTTTCGGCTTTTTGGTGGTGATCAGTTCATAAATGCAGAATGTAAGTGCCGCCAAGATGTACAGCACGAAAATGCCGAAACATTCGGATTCGTCCAGCGTGTATTTGCCTTGTACAGATTCAAAGATCATATACACGGGGATAAGGGTGACAAGGAACGTGAGCGTTAAACGGTAAACCGTTTGTAACAGCGGGGTGGCGGCAGGTTGTTCAGCCGCTTCGGAGTGACGGGTACGATACAGCGCCAATGCGCCGATAAAGTACAGTACACCGATAATCGCCGAGTAAATGCATCCCGTCCAGTTATTTAACACGTTGACGGTAGAAATCCCCTCCAGCACGCCGAATAAAACGCCCAGCGGAATGTTGTAACCCACGTTTAAAATCGGAATATCCATCACGTTCGGCAGAATGTCGACGGTGCTTTGAATCAGAGAGCTGATATACCACATTAAAATGCGTGGACCGAAGAACAGCAACGCCGCTACCAAAAGGTTAGTAAAGACGGTGCCGGTGATACACATAGCAAAAGTCATACACCCTGCGACCATTAAAGCGCCTGCCAGAGATGCGCACAAGGTCGGCAGTACCGAACTCCATACCAGTTGGAACAGATCGGGGAAACAGAAAAGGGTTGCGACCGAGACCACGCTGCTCGCTAACAGGTCTACAACGATCCACGCCATAATTGCCGCAAAATAGCTGATAAACACGCCGGCGCGGCTGACGGGGAGTGCGTGGTAAAAGTCGCTGGAACGCCGTTTGTTCAGGAAAGAAAAGCCGATAAGCGGCATCAGTAACGACAAGGTGTACATCGGGGCAAGAGACAGGGGATGCACTTGTATCATGGTGACCAGTTCGCGGGTGATGGAAGGGCTACCAATGATGCCGTTAGCCATTTCGGGCTGTGCATACGCATACGCTTCGATCGCCACGCCAATCGGCAACAATGCCGCCGCCAAGCACATAACAACAAGCGCCAAAATGCCGACCGTTCTCAACTGGCGAAATGCTTCACCAAACACACGGAAATCAAAATCCCAGAAAGGGGCACGGTGCTTCACATTCATTTTTGTCCCTCCTCGGTTTCAAAGATATACCCTAATGCTTCCATTTCGTAGGTAAACACTTCTTCCAGCGTTAGCGGTAATACGTCTAACAAAATGGGCATTTTCGCCTGCAAGGTGGCTACCGTTTGTTCGCGGTCACCGCGGACAATGAGATTTGCCACCGAACCGTGACGGGTATAATGCAAAACGTCTAAATCGTCAAAGATGTCTTGGGTATAATCGCTGTTAAAGGCAATCTGTACCTTGAAAAGTGATGTTTTGAGATTGCCTACGTCGCTTTGCAACACAAGGCCGCCTTTATGCAGTAACGCCAACTGATCGCAGGTGTCTTCCAACTCGCGTAAAGAGTGGGATGTGATAATAGCGGTGGCGTTGCGTTCCAAAACATCGTTACAAATGAGTTTTTTGACCAGTGTGCGCATAATGGGGTCTAACCCGTCAAATGTTTCGTCAAAGAAAATATATTTCGGACGGGAAGATAACGCCAAAATAGTGCTGGCCTGTCGCCGCATACCTTTAGAAAAAGTGGACAACGGTTTTTTGGTATCCAGACCGAAAGCGGCGGCAAGTTCTGTAAAGCGCTGTTTATCAAAAGTGGGATACGCGGCGGCATACAGTTTTGCCATACGCGTCATGGTCGCACCGCCAAGGAAAAACAGTTCGTCAGGCACATACGCGATCTGTGTTTTGACGGCTTTGTTCTCCCAAACGGGCGCGCCGTCAATTAAAATTTCGCCGTCGTCAGGTTGATACACGCCTGACATTAAGCGGAGTAGGGTGGATTTACCTGCGCCGTTAGAGCCGACCATACCGTAAATACTGCCCTCGGGAATGGTACAGGTTACGTTATCCAGCGCGGTAAAATCACCGAATTTTTTGGTGATTTTTTTGACTTCAATCATGCTTGTTGACACCTCCGTTGGTAGCAGAGCGTACAATATCTATGAGTTCGTCAGCGGAAACGCCCGCCAGCAACATTTCGCTCGCAAGCGCTTTAAAATCGCCTAATTTACGGCGCTTTAACAGCGATAATACTTCTATCGCATTTTCTGCAACGAAACAACCGATACCGGGGATGGAATAAATAATACCGCGGGTATCGAGTTCACCGTACGCTTTTTGAATGGTGTTGGGGTTTATGGAGAGTTCTACAGATAAACTACGCACCGACGGTAGCTGGTCGCCTGCACGCAGTACGCCCGACAAAATGAACCGTTCCATCTGCTCTATGAGCTGTTCATATACAGGTTGTCGGGACAAGGAGTCTATTTGGAACATATAGCACCTCCTTAGGTGTATTAGGTGTACTATTGCGATTAGTACACCTAAAAAATAGCATAGTTTTTTTGCGTTGTCAATAGGCGTTGGAAAATTTTTTAAAATTTTCCAACGCCGTCACGACGTGTGTCTTAATAACACAGATAATAAAAACACCCTTTCTTTAAAGAAGTTGCGGTTAGGGATTAGAAGATATTCCTACCAATACTGTAGGGCAGGGACTTGCTCCTGCCGTGTCTTTTGCGGGCAGTCAAGGATGCCTGCCCCTACAAATCCTATGTAAAGATCTACAAAAAGACAAGAGAGAATGTACCACTTGTGATACATTCTCTCTATTTTTATCCCTATGGACACCCTACTTACGAAAGGGTGTTTTTCATTATCTCGCTTTGTCAGCGATTTCTTTGGTGATTTTGGCGATAAATGCATCAAGCGGTAAAGCGCCGATATCGCCGTCTTTACGGGAACGTACCGAAACGGTACCTGTTTCGGCTTCTTTATCGCCGACAATCAGCATATACGGCACTTTCTGCAACTGTGCTTCACGGATTTTATAGCCGATTTTTTCGTTGCGTGCGTCCCATTCTGCGCGGATACCCGCCGCTTTCAAAGCGTTTGTGATCTCTGCTGCTTTATCGGCAAGGCGTTCGGAAATGGGCAGTATACGTACCTGCTCGGGAGACATCCAGGTGGGAAGTGCGCCCGCGTATTTTTCGATAAGATATGCAAGCGTTCTTTCGTAGCAACCAAGAGAGGTACGGTGAATGATATAGGGAAGTGCTTTTTCGCCGTTTTCGTCGATGTAGTACATACCGAATTTTTCGGCGAGCAACATATCGATCTGAATGGTAACAATGGTATCTTCTTTACCGAATACGTTTTTATACTGGATATCCAGTTTCGGACCGTAGAACGCGGCTTCATCAATGCCGACTTCATAGTTCACGCCGAGCGAATCGAGAATGTCGCCCATAACTTTTTGTGCGGTCTCCCACTGTTCTGCGGTGCCTTCGTATTTGTTGTTGGGGTTTTCGGGGTCCCACTGGGAGAAACGGAAGGTACAGTCTTCCAACATACCGACCGTATCCAGACAGTATTTTGCCAGCTCCAGACAGCCCTTGAATTCTTCTTCCAACTGGTCGGGACGGAGCACCAAGTGCCCTTCGGAGATGGTGAACTGACGCACGCGGATAAGGCCGTGCATTTCGCCGGAGTCTTCGTTGCGGAACAGGGTAGAGGTTTCACCCAAACGCATCGGCAGGTCGCGGTAAGAGCGCTGACGGTTTAAGAATACCTGATACTGGAACGGGCAGGTCATCGGACGCAGTGCAAAACATTCGGTTTCTTCGTCGTCGGGGTCGCCCATAATGAACATACCGTCGCGGTAATGGTCCCAGTGTCCCGAGATCTTAAACAGCTCACGTTTCGCCATCAACGGCGTTTTGGTGAGCAAATAGCCGCGTTTTTGTTCTTCGTCTTCTACCCAACGCTGTAACGTTTGGATAACGCGGGAGCCTTTAGGCAACAAGATCGGCAAGCCTTGACCGATAACGTCCACCGTGGTGAAGTATTCCAAATCGCGACCGAGCTTATTGTGGTCACGGCGTTTGGCTTCTTCCAGTTTTTCGATGTGCGCTTCGAGTTCCGATGCTTTGGGGAACGCCACACCGTAAATACGTTTTAACATTTTACGGTTGGAGTCGCCGCGCCAATAAGCGCCGGTGGCAGAAAGCAGTTTGATCGCTTTAATACGACCTGTGTCGGTGAGATGCGGACCGGCGCAAAGGTCGGTGAAATCGCCTTGGCGATAGAAAGAAAGCACGGCGTCTGCGGGCAGGTCGTTGATAAGTTCCACCTTATACGGCTCGTCCTTCATCAGTTCCAATGCCTCTGTGCGGGGCAGTACGAATCTTTCGATAGCGATGCCTTCTTTGATGATTTTCTTCATTTCCGCTTCGATCTGTTCCAACACTTCGGCGGTGAAGGTCATATCGGTATCAAAATCGTAGTAAAAACCCTCATTGGTGGCAGGGCCGATGGCAAATTTTACGTCGGGAAACAAGCGCTTTACCGCCTGCGCCAAAATATGAGAGGTGGTGTGCCAGTATGCTTTTTTGCCGTCCAAATCGTCAAATGTCAAGAATTCTACCGTACAGTCGG
This sequence comes from Acutalibacteraceae bacterium, assembly GCA_045543675.1. Lineage (GTDB taxonomy): Bacteria > Bacillota > Clostridia > Oscillospirales > Acutalibacteraceae > URNF01. The sequence continues at coordinate 12,331 of JAZPXM010000048.1, read as the reverse complement.
CGGTGAGTTCGGTGCGCAGGTCGCACACGGTGCCGTCTACACGGGCGGCACAGCAGTTGCGGTACAAACCCATAGAAATTTCACGGCAAAGTGCGTCAAGCGTGGTGTTCTCCGCTACTTCGCGTACGTCGCCGCGCAGGTTGATGTTTAACATATCTATCACTCCTTAGAAAAATAAAAAGTCCCGTCCCTATCAAAAGGGACGGGACAAAACTGTCGCGTGGTTCCACCCTTATTCCGCGCAAAATGCGCGCTTTGGGGACCGATAACGGGGTCAGCCGTCACGCCTTATTTCGGCGCACGCTCCAAGGTGGTAACCGTATGTCGCTGTATGTCCTCACACCTGCCGGACACTCTCTGTAAAAGCGGTACACAAGGTCATATCCTTATCTTCGCAGTATGGTTATTCGGTTTCAGCGTTGGCGTTGCGACGGTCAAACATACGGGTGATATCATCCAGAATGTCATCGTTGTCGTCTTCAGTGGGTGCCAAAGTCTGCCAACCGGGGGCTTCTTCGCGTTTGGAAGGGGAGATGACGCGGCCGGAACCGCCTTTGTAATCATCGGTAAGACCCGTTGCGATAACCGTTACGCTGACGGTATCGGTGTTTTCGGGATCCAATACGTAACCCCACATAATGGTAGCATCGGGATGCACCACGTTTTTAACAGCGGACGTCGCTTTATCCATTTCATCAAAGTCGAAATCTTCGGGGGCACAGATGTTGATAAGTACACCGCGCGCGCCGTCGATAGACGTTTCGAGCAAGGGGCTTTCAATAGCCGCTTTGGTCGCCATTTCGGCACGGTCGGCGCCGCTGGCTTTACCAACGCCCATATGTGCGTAGCCCGCATCTTTCATAATGGTAAGAACGTCTGCAAAGTCAAGGTTGATATCGCCGGGCATCTTGATAAGATCCGAGATGCTCTGCACGCCCTGACGAAGCACGTCGTCCGCCATTTCGAAAGCGTTTTTCATAGTGATCTTGGTATCAGTCACTTCGCGGATGCGGTCGTTGGGGATGATGACCAAGCTGTCAACATGCTGCTTGAGCGCGTTGATGCCGTCCAACGCCTGTTCCATACGGCGGGTGCCTTCAAAGTTAAACGGTTTGGTGACGATACCAACCGTCAAGATACCAAGGTCTCTGGCGATCTCCGCGATCACGGGAGCCGCACCCGTACCGGTGCCGCCGCCCATACCGGCGGTGATAAACACCATATCGGTGCCCTGCAACGCCGCCGCGATTTCGTCACGGCTTTCTTCCGCCGCGCGTTCACCGCGTTCGGGATTGCCGCCTGCACCGCGGCCACGGGTCAATTTTTCGCCAATCTGAATTTTTTGCTCGGCAAGAGACAGGTTTAAAACTGCCAAGTCGGTATTTACTGCTACAAAATCCACACCGCGTACGTCTGCGCGGATCATACGGTTGACAGCGTTACCGCCGCCGCCGCCGACACCGATTACCTTTATAACGATGCCGTCTACGCATTCGTTTTCAATATGCATCATAGGTCAACATCCTCCCGAATACCAAATTCGATATTTTGCACATACTTTTAATAAGAAACATCTATATATTTTAATAGTACCACGGGGATGCAAAAAATTCAACATTTTTTTATAAAAAATCAACGGTTTTCTAAAACATCCTGCGGCGTGTATATAATTTGGTCGTTATTATCGTTACTGTCGCTGTAAGAAGATATATCTAAACGCCCCGAAAGCACGCCGCCGTTTTTCTCCAGAATTTGCGGCAGCGTACCTGCCAGCAGTTTGATTTCGGCGGCAAGATTGCTTTCATTGCCCAGCACAATGGTCAGCGTGTTTTTCCAGTTCAAAGAGATACGGGTTTTATCGCGCATATCGATACCCATAATTCCTTCTATTTTATTCGCTTCTACTGCATCCAGCACCGTGCTGACAATGCGTACGCTGCGTTCATCCATTGCCACACTACCGATAGCGGCGCCCTGGGCAGGGGTAGCACCTTGCAGATAAAAGTACCGTCCGGGGCGGTCACTTTCCAGCGGCATCGTTTCCAAAACTTTGCCGTTAGAGCCGACTATCAGCCATTTGCCGTCGCCGTACATAGCGCCCAGTATGCGTGTTTCGGTGATCTCGATGGTAATAGTGTTAAAAGACGGGCTTTTTACCACCGCTTTTTCTACGTAGGGGAAGGTAGCTTCAATTTTTTTGGCGGCGGCGGCTTTATTGACCGACCACACACTCTGACCGAGTTTTAAACCGCTCTCTCCGACAATGGCTTTATCGTCGTAACGCGTATTACCCGACACGGCGATACCGCTTACCGTGAAACTGCTGAGTTTCGGCTCGGTAATGGGGGTGTCCCTATGCCGCAGGTAGATAAGCGCGCCCGCCAAGGCGACAGACAGCACAACAATGATAATGAACAGCGTTACCACAATACGAAAACGCGTGGGTGGCTGTTTTTTCTTTTTTCTTGCGCTTTTTTTCGTCGCCATAACTTCTCCTTACTGTGCCGTTATCACGGCACCTGCTTTTTGTAACGTCTGCGGCAGGGCATCATATCCCCGCAAAATATGTTGTAATTCGGTGATTTCGCTGGTATCTTCTGCTGCTAATGCCGCCACTACCAACGCGGCGCCGCCGCGCAGATCGGTACATTTTACGGCGGCACCCGACAAAGCGGGAACGCCTTCTACTACCGCCATTCTGCCGTCTACCTTGATTTTCGCGCCGAAACGTGTCAACTCGCCAACGTAGGCGAAGCGGTTATCAAAAATAGTTTCCAAAAATACGCTTACCCCGTCAGCTACACAAGCGGCGGCAACAAACGGTGCCGCGGCATCGGTGGGAAAACCGGGGTGTGGGGTGGTGCGGACAAGCGGCAGACGCTTGAGTTTTGGCGGTGCTTGCACCAAAATGGCATCTTTCATCCACCGTAAACGGCATCCCGTTTCCTCTAAAACGGCGGTGACGGGTGCGATGTGGGGCAAGCAGATGTTTTTCAACAATAACGACCCGCCGGTTACCGCGGCCGCCGCCATATAGGTTGCGGCTTCAATACGGTCGGGAATAACATCGTGCGTAGCGCCGTGCAATCGTGCAACCCCTTCAATTTCAATGATACCTTCTGCGGGTTTGAAAATATGGGCACCGCAAGCGGTGAGAAAATGACAAAGGTCGTCAATTTCCGGCTCGCGCGCGGCGTTACGGATGACCGTTTTGCCTTTGGCGGTTACCGCCGCCAAAATAATGTTTTCGGTAGCACCTACGCTGGGAAACTGCAAAGAAATATCACTGCCGTGCAACACGTCGTCTATACGGCAATCAATGTGCCCGCGGTGCTCGCGGATATGTACGCCCATACGACGTAAAGCCGCCAAATGCAGGTCAATGGGACGCGGTCCCAATTCACAGCCGCCGGGATAGGATAGATGCGCTTCGCCGTAACGGGCGATCAACGCGCCCAAAAAGATGATGGACGAGCGCATTTCCCGCATCAGATCATCGGGAATATCGGTACGGCAAATACCGCCCGGATGCACCGTAATAACGGGATATTCTGCGGTAACGTCACACCCTAAATACTGCAATATCCGCACAGACGCGTCTACGTCGGATAATGCGGGACAGTTATGTATTTCGCTGACACCGTCTGCTAACAACGTTGCGGCAAGTACGGGCAAAACGCTGTTTTTTGCACCGTGAATTTCTGCTTCGCCTTGTAAGCGGTGTCCGCCTTCTATAAGCCATTTTTCCATACGCCGTTTCCTCCTTATACGGCATACTATGCAGGAGAAAACGGGATGGTGCGGGTTACAGAACGTCTTTGATAGCGGCAAGAATACGCGCGTCCGCGTCGCGAATGGCAAGCGCGGCGGCGTTTTGTGCCATTTGTTGCATACGGTTGGGGTCTGCGGTGATTTCCAGTATGGCATCCCACAAACGGTCCGCAGTCAAATCTTTTTCTTCGATACAGACAGCGGCACCTTGGTTGACCAACGCCATAGCGTTGTGATACTGGTGGTTTTCCGCTACGTAGGGGGAAGGAATCAAAATGGACGGTTTCCCTGCGGCGGGGATCTCACTTAAGGTCATTGCGCCGCAACGACTGATGATCAGGTCAGCCGCCGCCATACAGGTGGGCATATTGTCAATGTAAGGACGTACCGAGATGCCATCGGCAGAAAGCGGTACGTTTTTTTCTTTAAGTGTGGCACTGACCGTCTCCCAGCCACCTTTGCCGACACCGTGGATATGTTGCAATTTGCCGTCGGCGTGACTGCGTGACAATACTTCTATCATCGCTTCGTTGATATACTGTGCGCCGAGACTGCCGCCGAAAGATACGACCAGCGGGCGGTCATCCACACCGAGTTCTTTTCTGGCATTTGCCTTAGCTTCGGCCGTGTGCATGGTTGCAAAAGCAGGGCGAAGCGGGTTGCCGGTGATGATGATTTTACTGTTTTGCGGCAGATGTTTCCGCGCCGCTTCGCTGCAAAGTAAAACGGTTGCGCCGTCTTTTGCAAGCATTTTGACGGTTACGCCGGGAAATGCATTGGATTCGTGTACCAACACGGGAATATGCATTTTCAGCGCTTTACGCAAAATAGGACCGCATACGTAGCCGCCCGTACCGATGCACAGGTCGGGCTTAAATGTTTTTAAAATATTTGCGGACGTATGGGTGGCGGTCAGTACGTTGACCGCGGCACCGATATTGTGTTTGATGGCGGCGGGGGAAAAGGAACGGTAAAAGCCTTTTACCTTGACCGTTGTGATAGGATACCCTGCCTTGGGTACCAATTCGGTTTCCATTTTCCCTTCTGCACCGACAAACAAAAACGTCGTGTCAGGATATTCTTTTTTGATAATATCGGCAATAGCCAACGCGGGATTAATGTGTCCTGCGGTGCCGCCGCCTGTTACCAATACGCGCATAGTGTTACCTCACTTTTTCTCAATATGAGAATATCGGGATACTGCCAAAACGACCCCCATCTGTGCCAACAGCATAACAAGAGATGTGCCGCCGTAACTGAAAAACGGCAAGCTGATACCCGTATTTGGAAAACTGTTGGTGACAACGGCGATATTCAGCAAGACCTGTATACCTATCTGTGCGGTAAGCCCCGTCGCCAGCATCCCGCCGAAACGGTCGGATGCGTGCATAGCGATGTAAAAGCCGCGCCATACCAAGAGACCGAACAAACCAATGATCAAAACCGCACCGATAAAGCCGAGCTCTTCGCAGACCACCGCAAAGATGAAGTCGTTTTGCGGTTCGGGGAGAAACAGGTGTTTTTGGCGGGAGTTGCCGGGACCTTGCCCTAAAAGGCCGCCCGAACCGATAGTAAACAGCGATTGTACCGTTTGCCACGCTTGGTTACGGCCGTCCACGCCCGAGGTGTATACACCCATTGGGTCATTCCACACTTCTATACGTTCTTGTTCGTATCCTAAAACGAAAATAACGACATATACAACGATGGCGGCGAGTACAGCCAACCCTGCAAGGTATCTTTTGCGGACGCCGCCCACCAACATCAGCACAAAACCGAGACCGCATAAAAGAACGGTACCCGAAAGGTGCGGTTCGATAACCACCAGACCGCAGGTGATGCCTAAAACGATGATCAGCGGTGCAAATCCGTGTACAAAGGTGTGTATGCGCTTATAGTTAAGAGAAATTAAATGCGCGAACAATACGATAAGCGCAAATTTAGCGATCTCTGACGGCTGAAACTGGCCGATACCCGGCAAGCGAATCCAGCGGTGGATACCTGTGGAAGAAGGTAACAGCAAGGCGATACCCAGCAGGACCAACGAGCCGAGCCACATAATCCATGCCAGTCCGTGCCAACGGTGATAATCGACAAGAGAGGCGATAAACAAGGCGGCAACGCCGACAAGTGCGAAAATCCCCTGTCTTTTAATGAAATATAGACTGTCACCGTCATAATGGTAGAATGCATACGCATAACTGGCGGAGTACAGCGAAACAAGCCCTACCACCAAAATGGCGAGCAGGATGATAAGAAACGGTATGTCAAAACCCGTTGCAGCATAAAACCAGACTTTTTTACGCTTTTTGATTGCCGACGTAGGGTCGGCGGTCATCGGTATGACGGACATACGGTTCACCTCCTGAAGATATTGTCAGTATTACCGTTTACAGCATCAGTAATACAGCAAGAACCGATCCTGCAAGCGTAACAAGAGAGAAAACAACAACGATGGTATTCTCTTTCCAGCCGCACAACTCAAAGTGATGGTGCAAGGGGCTCATTTTGAAAAGGCGTTTGCCTTTGGTGATTTTGAAATAGGAGACCTGCAAAATAACAGACAGATTTTCGAGAATGTAGATAATGCCGACAGGCACTAAAACGAACGGAATATTCAATGCAAACGCAAGTGCTGTAAGTACGGCGCCGATAAACAGCGAACCCGTGTCACCCATAAATACTTTGGCGGGATGCAGATTCCATACGAGAAAACCTGCAAGAGCGCCGGCGAAGGATACGGCGATCAATTCCAAACCGAAGGCGGATTTGCTGCCTGCCAATACAACAAAGGGGAGTACCGCTACAAAGCTGACACTGCTGCAAAGACCGTCGACGCCGTCGGTGAGATTGGTGGCGTTGCTCATGGCGATAATGACAAATACACAGAAAGGAATATACCAAAAACCGAAGTCTACCATACCGATAAACGGTACATGAATATTGGTAGCGCCCACCAGATACTGCGACAGCGCATACAGCAGAGCGACAAGCAACTGTGCGAGCAACTTTTGCTTGGCGGTCAAGCCCAAATTGCGTTTTTTAACCACTTTAATGTAGTCGTCAGCAAAGCCGATGGCACCGCAACCGAGCGGCAAAAACAGCGTGCCGAGCAGTTTGGTTACCCACAGCGCCCCGTCGGAAAACGGTTTTTGGACGAGAAACAGCTGTCCTGCCAAAAGACCTAAAACGGCAGTCAAAACGGTGGCAACAATAAAGATAATGCCACCCATTGTCGGCGTGCCCTGCTTTTTCTGATGCCACGTAGGGCCGTCTTCGAGGATAGTTTGCCCAAAATGCAGACGTTGTAAAGCGGGAATAATGAATTTGCCGAGCAACGCGGCAAAACCGAAGGAAAACAGACCGCAAACGGCCAAAATCGTAAACTGTACATTGGTCATATTTTATCTTTCCTTTCTGCTTTCCAAAGCTTGTGCAACCACTTCACGTTCGTCTAAGTGAATGGTGCCGCTTGCCAGAATTTGATACGTTTCGTGTCCTTTGCCTGCCAGCAGTACGGTGTCGCCCGCTTTGGCAATTTTCACGGCATAGTGAATGGCTTCTACACGATTTTCGATAACCTTACACGGTACTTTGGTGCCGTGGATACCGCTCATAATATCTTCGATAATGGCGGCAGGATCTTCGGAACGGGGATTATCCGACGTTACGACTACGTAATCGGACAATGCCGCGGCGATAGCGCCCATTTTCGGACGCTTTGTGCGGTCACGGTCACCGCCGCAACCAAACACGGTGATAAGCCGTCCTTCACAACACGCCTTCAATGTTTTGCAAATATTTTCCAGACCGTCGGGTGTGTGCGCATAGTCGATGACCACGGTGAAATCCTGCGCGGTGGGCACGATTTCTGCGCGCCCTTTACCGCCGACTCCCACGCGCAACGCTTCAATCACCGTGTCGAACGGTACGCCGAGTGTGATAGCGGCAACAGCCGCCGCCATACCGTTATATACCGAAAATTCGCCGGGAATATGCAGTTTTACACGTCCGATAGTATCGGGTGTGATCAGTTCAAAGCGTACACCGTCGGGTTTATAGCAAATGTTTTTCGCTAAGAAGTGTGCACGGTCGTTTTTGACAGAATAGCGCACAATGGGGGTGGTGAGTCCGTCTTCCAGTGCCGCACACCACGGGTCATCCGCGTTGAGAACGGCGTGACGGCTGATTTCAAAGAGTTTCTTTTTTGCCAGCATATAGTTTTCCATTGTGCCGTGATAGTCGAGATGGTCCTGCGTGAGATTGGAAAACACGCCTACGTCAAAGGTACAGCAACCGACACGGTATTGGTCTAATGCATGAGAAGAGACTTCCATTACACAATGGGTACACCCTTCTGCCACCATCAACGCAAATAAGCTTTGCAGTTCATAGGTGTCGGGGGTGGTGCGTGCGGCGGGGAGTACACGGTCACCGATCATATTCTGAATGGTACCGACCAGACCAACCTTATATCCCGCGGCTTCTAAGATGCTCTTCAAGAGACAAACGGTGGTGGTCTTGCCGTTGGTACCGGTTACGCCGACCAAATGCAATTTATCGGCGGGATGATGAAACCAGTTTGCCGAAACAAACGACCAAGCCAGACGGGTATTTGCGGTGATGATCTGATTTTGCAGTCCCAGATCCCGTTCTACCAGCACGGCGACCGCGCCGTTTTCCAACGCCGCAGCGGCAAAGGTATGCCCGTCGACAACGGTGCCGCTGATACATACAAACAGCGTGCCTGCTTCTACTTTGCGGGAGTCGCAGGTGACCGATAACACGTCGGTATCGGGCGATACGGTAAAGGGTTGTGTCTCCACACCTTGTAATACGTCATACAGTTTCATAGCGTAACACTCCTCTCCGGGAAATAAATGGCTATCAGCCGCCGTCTGCGGCATCGTTATACAGGAACGACACGGTAATGGCAGTGCCGGGGGGAACTGCCGTGCCCGCGGCGATACTTTGTTTGTTGGCTATTGCTTGCCCCATTTCAAGACCCACGCCTGACATTTTCAGGTTAAGACCTGCATTGGATGCGGCAAGGTTTGCAGCGGAAACGCTCATGCCGTTGAAATTGGGAACGGTGACGGTGCGTTCTAATGTGCTTTCATCTGTATACAGCACCACGATGCCGTTCTTCGGCATAGATTGCCCTGCTTCGGGCAACTGTTTCAAGACGGTATCGCCGCTACCGATCTTACGTACCGAAAGACCCGCATTGGTAATAGCGGCTTCGGCGGCGGTAATTGTTTTTCCTGCAACAGCGGGGGCGGTGGTGCTGAGTTTTGCCAACTCGGCGGTGGTGTATTTCGGCTCGACACCGAGATACGGTAATACGTCGGATAACACTTTTTGTGCTACGGGAGCAGAAATGGTACCGCCGAAACGCACCGCACACTGCGGTTGGTCTAACAATACCAAGATAGCCACTTTCGGGTCGTCGGCGGGTGCAAAGCCCGCAAAAGATGCAACCACTTCGTTGCCTTCCATATCTCGTTTTTCAGAGGTGCCCGTTTTGCCGGCTACGCGGTATCCTGCGACATAAGCACTTTTACAACCACCGGTGGTGACCGCCGCCAGCATCATATCCGAAACTTTTGCGGCGGTTTCTTTGGAAATGACCTGCCTGCGGACAACCGTTTCTGCGTTATCCACAACGTTGCCGTCGCTGTCCAGTACCTGTTGTACCACGTGCGGCGTAAGCAATTTACCGCCGTTCGCAATTGAAGAGATGGCGGTGATCATCTGAATGGGGGTCACTTTACTGGTTTGACCGAAAGCGGCTGTAGCCAGGGAAGAAGCCGTATTATTAAGTGTTTGTTCCGAGTGATACAGACCTGCATTGGAAGTTTCGCCGCTCATATCGATACTGCTTTTCTCGGTAAATCCGAAGGCGGTGAAATACTTAAAGAATACGCTGCCGCCCATTTTAAGACCGAGTTGCATAAAGTACGGGTTGCAGGAAGTGGAAATAGCGCCCGCCATATCCTGTATACCGTGCCCGCCCGCTTTATGACAGCGAATGGTCCAACCGCCGACCACGTGGTAGCCGGGACAGTTATAACTGGTGGACAGACTGCCAATGCCTTCTTCCAGCGCCGCGGCGGCTGTGAACACTTTGAAAACCGAACCGGGTTCGTACGTTTCGGATACGGCTTTGTTTTTCCATTGGGTTTCCAGCGCGGTCTTGCGGAATGCCGCCTGCTCTTCTTCGGGTAATTCCGCAATGTACGAAAGCGTTTCTTCCGAAAGGGTGAACGGTTCGTTGGGGTCATAGTCGCCTTTGGTCGCCATCGCTAAAATGCCGCCCGTGTTAACGTCTTGAATGATAACGGTGCCACGGTTGGTGGTACCGGTATCCTTCACCGCTTCTTCTAAGTATTTTTCAGCGTACATTTGTACCGTTTGGTCAATGGTCAGCACCAAACTGTTGCCGTCTTCAGCATCTACGACTTTACTGTATTCCATTTCAGTGGGCATCTGGTCGCCCCATCCGTTTTGCGCGGTGATGATACGACCGGGCGTACCCGAGAGGATATCATTGTAGGATGCTTCCAAGCCCTCAAGACCCTTGTTATCCGTACCGGTAAAACCGAGCACGTGGGATAAAAGCGAACCTTGGGGATAGTAGCGCTTATAATCGGGGATAACACTGAAAACACCGGCAAGACCGTTGTCGGTCACCCATTTGCTGAACGCTTCTTTTTTGTTGAATTCTACGCGGCTTTTGATAACTTCGTACTGCGAAGACGTTTTGCCGGTTTGCTTATACAGTGTTTCTCGGTCAACATCTAAAAGTACCGATAACTCATCGGCTACAAACGCGCGCAGATGTTCTGCGGTGGCGAAATTTTCATATTTGCCAAGATCTACTTTCGAAAGTGCGAGAGGCGACATAATGAGACGCCATACGTCTGCGGAAACCGCGAGCGGTTCCATATTCGCATCATAGATGGTACCGCGTTTGGCGGCTACCTGGCTGTCGCTTACCTGCTGTGAGCGGGCACGCGCGAGCCATTCGTCTCCCTGCACCAGTTGGATGATACCCATATTATAAACAACGTACAGGGTTGCCGCCAACATCAGAAAAAGCGCAACGTAACTGCGTATTTTTGTGTTGGTAGACGGCATATCTCCTGCGATATTTTCCGTGCTTTTTTTCTTTGCCATACCATAACACCTCTCAACGGCAAATACTTTTTAACTGAGTAGAAAAGCAAGAAACGAGAGTTAAGATTTTCTCCCAACTCTCGATGTAGTACGCTACTATATACCTATTTAGAAACAGAACGACCTATGCGGATTTTACGAGAAAATCTGCAGGATGCCGTTCCATATGGCGGCAAAAAAACCGGCGTTGTTATCCGCAACCGTCACCGTGTCCGTACCGGAAACGGTGATGTAGTTTATTTGGTTGCTGCCGGACAAGGTCATACCGTTTTCCTGGGCATATTCGTTTACATGCGCTATGGAAGTTTTACTTGCCAGTTCGGATTCCAAACGTACCTGTTCGCTCTGCAGTTCGGAAAGACGCGCTTCCGCTTGCGAAATACGGGCGTTGACTTCGGTTAACTGCACACCGACGGTGATACGCATACCGATAACAGCAATGACCGCCAAAGCAATCAAAACAATGGCAGACACGTTGAGAACGCGCTGCAGTTTATTGCGACGGCTGTTACGCTTTATTTCTTTTTTATTCGGTTTTAAAGCGACAAGGTTGGCTTTTTTTGTCTCAAAAAGCGACAGGTCATATGCATATTCACCGTTAGCCATACAAGCGTCTCCTTTTTATATTCCTTTATAATATTATTCATACCGTCCGTGCAGACGGCGGATACATCTGAGTTTTGCGGAACGGGAACGGGGGTTTTGTTCCAGTTCTTCCTTTGATGCGGTGACGGGTTTTGCGGGATGTCCCGCAGGCGTTCTGCCGCAGGTGCAAATCGGAAAATCTTTCGGGCAAATACACCCTTGTTTTAAACTTTGAAACCGCTGTTTTACAATGCGGTCTTCTAATGAATGAAATGTAATGACAGCTAAGATGCCGCCGTCTTTTAAACAATCAAACGCGGTGTCCAATGCGGCGGACAAGCAATCCAGCTCGCCGTTTACCGCAATGCGCAATGCCTGAAACACACGCCGTGCAGGATGACCGTCCCGTCTTGCTGCGGCGGGAACAGCGTTGCAAATAATGTCTGCCAACTGCAAGGTGGTTTCAATATTACCGCTTGCCCGATGGCGGACAATGTCGGCGGCGATGCGGCGGGAAAATTTTTCTTCACCGTATTCAAAAAAGATTTTGGCAAGTTCCTGCTCGGATACAGTATTGACTAAATCGGCGGCTGTCATACCGCTTTGACTCATACGCATATCCAGCGGTGCGTCCGCATGATACGAAAAGCCGCGGGAACCTTCGTCCAATTGGTGGGACGAAACGCCGATATCCAGCAAAATGCCGTCTACGGCGGGAATGTTAAACGAAGACAATACGTTATCCATTTCGGTAAAGTTGGAATGTACCACGGTGGCGGGTAACCCTTGCAACCGC
>JAZPXM010000047.1:0-24322 GCA_045543675.1 Acutalibacteraceae bacterium | reverse complement strand
CTACGGTACAAACGGGCGTCTTTGTCAGTTATTTAAACCTTGCATAATCTCTTCGTCGGGGATAAAGCAGTACAGCATATGGTTGGAATTGTGGTAGGAGTTGGCGTTGTTAAAAGCGGAACGGATAGAAAGCCGCAGACCGTCCTTTTCCAAAATAGGGCAAGGGTATTGGAAGCCAAAATACTGCGGGTCTTGTTCGCGGAAATCCACGATATCCCGAATCAGCTTGAAATGCTCCAAATCTTCGGTCACAAAGAGAGATAGGACGTTGCGGAATGCTTTACATTTGAATTTATCCGATTCTTCGGTTTTGCGATTAGTGATGAGTAGGTATTTACCTTTGTAGGGAATGATGCGGAACATAGAATTGCTCACGGGAGCGGGATAGATACCGACATATTGTAACGGTGCGTCCGCGTCTTCGGTATTTACCTGCATTTTCAGCAGTTCTCCCACTTTATATCGTATAAAGCAGTAGAGATTGTTGTCGGGTGCTATCACCATATTGCCTTCAATGGCATCGCCGCGTGTACCGCTTTCCTGCGCCCAGCGTCCTTCATACGGTACCGTCTCCGAAAAACTCCAGTTTTCCGCTTGCATCAAGTCGGCGTTTTCATCAATAGAGATGACACCCGGCTGGTGTCCGCCGATTGACCAGTTACCGTATTCGTATGACGTGTACAGTCTGCCGTTGTAGTTGACAATATGCATAGGTGTGTGTTGCGGACCGCCCGCAGAACACCGCACGCTGGAGCCGTACAATAACAGCGCGGGCGCTGACCAAGTCTGGCCGCCGTCTTCGGAACGAATAAGCATCAGGTCGCCGTATTCTTGCGACTGCCCTAAGGCGTATACGGCACCTTTATGTAAGAACAGATTTGCCCAGTAGAAGGGATATAAATCGGTAACGTAGTGCCAACTTTTTCCGTCATCGGGGGATGTGAACAGCAGGGTGAGACATTGTCCTTTTTCTGGCCCGAATAGGTCCATACCTGCTAAAAGATTGCCGTTGGGCAGACGGACAAGGGACGGACTACACAGATATCGACCGCTGAAATCATACTGCTCGTCATCGGGGTGCAGATAGTTGATAACCGAAGTACCCGTGGGGCAAGCACCGGTCAACAACAAGCGGGTGTTGCTTTTGATACCCGTCGGACTTTCGATGTAGAATTCGTATGTGGTGTTATTCTCTAAGCCGTCGACACGCGCAATGGGACCGTCTAAAGGCATTTTGATGTAAGCATCCTTACCGCGCTCGCTGATAAACAGCGTATGTGCACCTTCTTCGCGGCGCAACCATTCCAGCTCAAACGCGTTTGTTTCAGGTGCTAACCGACAGATGTACGGGCGTTGCTTGTCAAAGGGTCTGTTAGGCGGGATGTACGGACGATGGTGTACTAATCTGCTGCCTTTCATTTGTGATCCCCCTTTTGCACGTTTCGAACGGTACCTAACGTTTTCATAGCACCGTCACGGATATATTCAAAATCCGCGCCGGTAAAGATGAGATTTACCCCCATATCCCGATAGCGCGTGAGCGTTTCAGGGTCGGTGGCACAGGTGGAAACACCCACCGTTTTACCGCGCCTTTTAAAGGCGTCAATGGCTTGTTTTGCCAGAGCGACGTTTTCTTCGCAAAACACGTCGCCCAATTTGCCGATAGAGCCCGAAAGATCGTGCATACCTAAAATACAGCCATCAAGGTAGGGAAGGGCGGCAATTCTTTCCGCGTCCAGTGCGGCGGATTCTTGCTCAATCTGTACAAAACGGCAGAGTTTTAAATGCCCTTCGCCGTAGTAATACGGCTCACTCTCTAAACCGTATTTTACCGCACCTTTCGGACCGCATCCGCGCTTACCGTAAGGGGGATACAATGTCCAGGACAACAGTTCTTGTGCGTGTTCTGCGTCTTTGACCATCGGAAATACAATGGCGTCAGGGCCCATTTCCAACACGCGTTTGGTGTGGGTCAGGTCACTTACGGGAACACGCACCATAACGGGTGTTCCTGCCGCTCTGGCGGCTAATAAATGCGCGTGCACCTGTTCGCAGGAAAGGGTGGTGTGCTCCATATCCACCCACAGCATATCATATCCGATGTTTGCCATAATCTCCGAAACAGCTATGTCACTTAAATGCACGTGACACCCGCAAAGCGGCATGCCGCTTGCAATTTTTTCTTTGATAGTCATACAAAAACACCTCATAAATATTGAAATTGGGTTTGTTTTCTTTTATAATCTAATCATAAAACCGCGTACTGTATTTTTCAAGAAAGGAGACAGACATATTTTACCACGGTATGTCGTGATTGTGCAATGGTTTTTCCGTTTACTATGATGCAAACCGTCGAAAAAGAAGATATTGTTTGTAATTTTTCCATCACCGAAGTGCTTGTTACGGGCATCCGCTCCAGCGAAAGTTACCATTTTCATGCCTTTTATGAGTTGTTTACCGTGTCACACGGTCAGATGCGGTTGATTGCCGACCACCAAGAGATGGTACTCCAACCGGGAGACGTTTGCATCATCCCGCCAAATGTGACCCACTATGTATACGAGCAAGCGGATGCTTTCCGTGTGGGATTTCTGTTTGATTTTGCGCCTTCCAAGCAAGGGGCAAAAGAGCAGTTTTTTCCCGCGTTTCAAAAGGTTTTCGGCAATCTGAAAAACGCCACCGTGATACAAGCGTCACAGATGCACGACCAATATCTGAAGCTGATTGCTCACGCATTGGAAACTGCTGAACCGTCGTATGTGGTGGGAGAATTATTATTTTTGGAACTGGATTATGTGCGTCGCTTGCTTTGCCCGAAGAAAGTGCCGGAAAAATGTCTTCTCGAAGAAATGATCGTTTTCTCGCTGTGTCTGTGGAGAGGTTTATGAACACCCGCTATGCGGGAAATCCGCAAATAGGTGAGTTGGCGCAGACGCTGGGTTTCAGCGTACGACAGACCCAGCGTATCTTAAAACGATTATTCGATATGAACTTTTCACAACTTTTGACCAAAAAGCGGGTGTCAACCGCTTGCTTTTTGCTGTCGGCTACCCGATTTTCGCTGGAAAAGATAGCTGATATGTCGGGCTTTTGCAGTGTAAGTCATCTCAGTCGCCATTTTAAGGCATTGGTGGGGATGCCCCCTTTACAATACCGTTTACAAAGGGAGCAGGAACACGATACGCGCGGATGATAATGCGATATACAAAAAACGAATCGGACGCTTAAAGTGCTCGATTCGTTTTTACTTTTTATATGCAGACGGCAACTTGCCGATGTGTTTTTTAAATGTTTTGGTAAAAAATGAAAAGTTGTCAAATCCGCAAAGTGTGGCAGTTTCTGCAACCGTGTGCCCCGCGCGCAGAAGATCTATGGCTTTTGTACACCGAAAATGATGCAGATTCTCAAAAACGGTTTGTCCCGTGTATTTTTTAAACTCTTTGCATAAGGTGTATTTGTCGCACAAAGCTGCTTTGGCAATCTCATCCAGCGACAGTTTTTGATGATAGTTGTCACGAATATATACAATAGCGCGTTTGACCTTCTCATAAGTTTGGTTTTTCGCGGCACTTACCGGTTTTTGCGTGCTGTGCCGACGGGTCAGTTCAATCAATATTTCCAGCAGTAATTTGTTGAGTATCGCCGTTCTGCATGGTGCGTCCGTGTTATTGTACACAGCTTTTAATTTCCAATAAAGGCGAAGGATGTCGTGGCTGTGCGGCATCGGGTCAAATGCGGTTTGCGTTACGTCGATGCCCATCCGACTGCAAAATGCTGTGTCGATGATCAACACGTCGTACACCAGTTCCGTGTTAGTGCCGGTATAATGCAAGACGTTGGAATTAACAACAGCTATATCATTTGGTGTAAAGGTGAATTTTTTGCCGTCCAGCAAAACGGAACCATTACCTTTGGTGCAAAATTGGATTTCTATGTTTTCGTGCCAGTTATTTTCTTTGCTGCGCAAATGCCGATTACGCAAAATATCGGTGTTTAATACGAACGGCAACCCGTCCTGCAACTGTGCGTATGCTTCATAGCGTGTTCCGCGCATAGTTTCACCTCAATTACCAATATAGTGTTAATTATAGCCAATATTTTGGCGGAAAATAAAATATTTAGCCAATATAATGATTATAGAACACGTAAAAACAGATGTCAATAGGGGTGAGAAATATCGCACAACTTTTTGGATTGGGCGCGATGGTGGCGCTATTTTTGGTGTATCAGCAGAAAAGCCGTAGGGGGATGCTGTTTGCTAAACTGACAGCAGACGTTTGCTGGGTGTTGCATTACCTGTGTCTTGGCGGTATAGCAGGAGTGATACCAAACGCTGTCGGCATTTTCAGAGAATTGGTTTTTATCCACCGCAAAGAGAAAAAATGGGCGTCGCTCGGTATATGGCCGATCGTGTTTATCCTGTGCAATTGGGCGTTGGGATTTAGCACCTTTCACGCGTGGTATAATATCCTGCCGATTATAGCGTCTACTTTTGTAACCGTTTCGCTTTGGATAGATGATCCCCGTCTCACAAAAATTATTTCCATTCCCGTTTCTGCGGCGTTTTTAACCTACGATGCCGTGATAGGGTCGTATGTCGGCATTATCAATGAATCATTTGCGATAGTATCTATTTTACTGTATTTTTGGAGGGAAGTCAGAATGAAACATACCGTATTTACACAAGACGTGGTAAGTGAAAAGCCGTTACGCATTACGGAAAATCAGCCGATTGCCACCGTTGCTAAGACTGTTGCGGCGGAGGTGGATGCCGCGGCGATGGAAAAGGGTGAAAAGTTTGCACAGGAGATTACCGACCGTTTTGTTGCAGATTTTGAAAGACCGAACGATAAGATGGCGCATGTGTCCACTTTCGTGGTGGTGAACGGTATGGTATATATGACCTATTATGCTAACACAAAAGAGCCGTCGGAAGACCCCAAAAACCAGACGGCACGCTTGGTGTATGCGCCTGTTGATGATGTCGAAAACAAGACCTTTATCGATCTGCAAACGACGGGGGACATTGTGGACGGTAAGGTGATCGATATGGTATATGACACCATTTTAATGCAAAAAGACGCCGATACTATCTACGTGATGTGGACCGCCAGAACCGAAGAAAACTATTACCGCTTTTATTGTCCGTTTACCCTTTCTGCGAAAACACTTGGCAAAATCGGCGTAAACAGATTTAAAGTGGGGAATATTACCAATGATTTTTCGGTCAGCGGCATCAAAAACGCTCTTGCCGAAAACGATATTCCCTGCAAAAATATGTATGCGGATATCGGTATTATGCAAAAGTTGTCCGCACGGGTAGAAAACGGTGAGACCTACTACTATACCGGTACGTACAGCGGTGATTTTACGGCGATCATCAAAAGCAAAGATCTGGTTACGTGGGAATACGTTTCGCAGCCCGATTTTGATAATGATTCCAAGTGGGAAAACGCCACTTATGTTTTGAACGATAAAGTTTACTATTTTGTGCGCCAATGGGACCGCTGTAAATGCGGATTTTTAACCGTTTATGATATTCCCGCTGACAGGTGGGAGACGCCCGTTGCCATCGAAGATTGTCAATCACGGGGCGACTTTATTTTGTATAACGGCAATCTGTATCTGTTCCACGCGCCGATTGACCGCGAGCATATCGGTATTGTGAAAATTGACACAACAGACATAAAAAACAGCGAAGTTGTTTTGCAAGCAAAAATGCACACAAGTTGTTTTTATCCCTTCGTACAATACTATGCGGACGGGGAATTGGCGATGTCCTATACCGTGAACAGGCAGCATATACGCTTAGCGAGATTTACATTGCGCAACTATCTGTAAAAAAAAGGACACATACGTGTCCTTTTTTTATATTGCCATTTTATGAGTAGTGTGTTATACTGACATCATCTTTTTTTTGCAGGTGATTCACGTTGGAAAACAAACAGAATTTACATACGCATACGACGTATGCAGACGGCAAGGATAGCCCCGAAGAAATCGTTGTTGCCGCCATCGAAAAAGGGTTTCATTCTATCGGTTTTTCGGAGCATACGTATATGCCGTTTTCTTCTTTTCCATACCAAATGCGGATAGAAGAAATGCCGCAATTTCGCAAAGAAATTTACGCGCTGAAGGAAAAATATCGCGGGAAAATCGATGTTTTTTGCGGTCTTGAATATGAGATTTTTTCGGAAGTGCCTACCAATGACCTGGACTATATGATAGGGTCGGTGCATTATCTGAACTTTGACGGAAATATTGTGGGCTTTGACACCAATTTAGAGAAAACACAAGCATACATCCGTGACAACTTCAACGGGGATGCCTTGGCATTTGCCAAAAAGTATTTTGAAACAGTGGCGACGTTGCCGCAAAAAGCCAATTTCGATATTGTCGGGCATTTCGATCTGATTACCAAAAATAACGAAAAAGGGAAATTTCTGGATACAAAGGATACAGTCTATTTGTCTTACGGGTATGAAGCGATTGCTGCTTTGAAAGGGAAAATCCCGCTTTTTGAGGTCAACACGGGTGCGATTTCCCGTGGTTACAGAAACTCGCCGTATCCGCAAATGGAATTCTTGAAAGAGTTTAAACGACAGGGGTTTGGCGCGGTAATTACATCTGATTGTCACGATAGAAATTTCTTGGATTGTTACTATGCGGAATCCGTAGAATTGTTACGTAAAGCCGGATTTGAGAGCCGCTTCATATTGACTGACGATGGATTTAAAGAGGTGGAATTATGAGCGCTTTGACAATCGTGATATTGATTTTTTCGGTACTGGGCGCTTTAGACTGGTTATTGGGAAATAAATTCGGCCTTGGCAGCGAGTTTGAACGTGCCTTTATGCTGTTTACGCCTATGGCGTTTTCAATGCTCGGCGTGTTGGTGCTTGCTCCCGCCTTTGGCGTGTGGCTGATGCCTTTTTTCGAGTGGTTTTACAGCACGTTTGGTATTGACCCGTCTATCATTCCCGCCTCGCTGTTTGCCAATGATATGGGTGGTATGACCCTGGCGCAAACGGTGATGAAAAACGAAGAAATCGGTAATTTTAATGCGTTTGTGGTTTCTTCGATGATGGGTTGTATGTTTTCTTTTACCATTCCGTTTGCATTGGGCTTGGTAAAGAAAGAGCAGCACAAGGATATGTTTTTCGGTATGATCTGCGGTATTATCACCATTCCGATTGGTTGTTTTATCGCCGGCCTGCTTTGCGGCATCGGTGTGTTGGATGTGCTTTTGACCCTTTTGCCGCTGATCATTTTTGCGGTGTTGTTGGGTTTCGCTCTCATATACTTGCCCAATGTGTGCATAAAAGGGTTTGCTGTGTTCGGCCACGGGATGCGATTGCTGTCTATCAGTGGCTTGGTATGCGCCGTGTTTACTTTCTTGACAAAAATTGAACTTTCACAGTATTTTGACACTTTTGAAAACGCCGCCTTTGTATGCGTAAATGCGTGCGCTACTTTGTCAGGTATGTTGCCGCTGATGTTTGTCGTATCCAAAATACTTGGCAAGCCGCTTGTGGCGTTGGGCGATAAGCTCGGTATTAACGGGCATGCGGCGTTGGCCCTTGTCGGTTGCCTGGTGAGCAATGTGATGGCGTTCAGCGCGATGGAGCGTATGGATAAAAAAGGCGTCGCTTTGAATGCGGCGTTTGCGGTCTCTGCCGCGTTTACGTTTGGCGGTCACTTGGCCTTGACAATGGCTTTTGATGGTACCTACGTGCTGCCGATGATTGTCGGTAAATTGATTGCAGGTATATGCGCGGTGGCGCTGGCCGCGTTCGCGTATCGTGGGAAGGATGTTTCTGAAAGCGCATAAAGCGAAAAAGCGGTTTGTGAAGGTTGATCTTTGCCTTACAAACTGCTTTTTTTGGGTGTATCGTTGACTTTGTGTAAACAATATGCTAATATAACATAATGGTATTATAATATAAGGAAAAGATAATAAAATGATAGCATTTTTGGGCTGGTTTTTTCTGTATATGGCAGCGCACACGGTTATTTCTGTTTGCGCATTGCCCGCGTGGGTGACGGCGGTGTGTACGTGCCTGTATACGGCGTGTTTGCTGTTGTACTTTTGGCGCAAAGAGACCTGTCGGCAACTGCTGACCGTCCGCAAAAACGCTTTGTGGTTTGCTTTGCCGCTGTTTGTTTTCGCGCTGGCGAACATTGTGTGTTTACGGACACTGACATTTTCTGTTGCCGTTGTGAGCTTGCTGATGGGTGCGGTGGTGGAAGAACTGTTATTTCGCGGTGTGCTGTTGTCGGCGCTCAGTCGTAAAAACCTGCATATAGCGGTATGGGGTTCCGCCGTTTTATTTGGTGTGTATCACCTGTTTAGCAGTGATCTTTTCGGCGCGGTGTGCGCGCTGTGCTTTGGCTTCGCCTTGGCAGTATATGCGTATCGTTTTTGCTCACTGCTGCCGTGCATAGTGGCACATCTGCTGACCAATTTGTTTGGAAACAGCGACGTTCCCATGTGGCTGTTAATGTTTAGCAGTATGATTTGTGTGATTTACGGATGTATGTTATATCCGAGAAAGAAGGAGAACTGATTATGGTATTTTACATTGACCCCGGTACAGGCAGTATGCTGTTTACCGTGTTGCTTGGTATCATCGGCGCGGGTATCTACTCGGTGCGGATGTTGTTTATCAAGTTGCGGTATAAACTGGGCGGCGGCAAGGTGGAATCGTACGGTCAAAAGATACCGTTTGTGATTTTTTCGGACAATAAGCGGTATTGGAATGTTTTCGAACCTATTTGCAGACGGTTGTCAACTTTTGGCAAAGAGATACTGTATATCACGGGCTCCGAAGACGATCCCGCGCTCTCTTGTGCGTTAGATAACTTCAAAGCGGAATACGTAGCGGGCAACAAACTGTATACCCGCTTGAATTTTTTGGAAGCCAATATCGTGTTGTCCACGACACCCGGTCTGGACGTGTACCAGTGGAAACGTTCCAAAAATGTGGATATGTATATTCATATTCCGCACGCGGCGAGCGAAATCACGCTGTACAGAATGTTCGGTATTGATTACTACGATGCGATTATGCTGTCGGGCGATTATCAGGAACAGAACATCCGTGACTTAGAAGAAAAGCGTAACCTGCCCGCTAAAGATTTGGTGAAGATCGGCATCCCGTATATGGATGAGATGGCAAAACGTTTGCAGGAAAGCGGCGAAGCGCCCGCACACGAGCGTACCGTTTTGCTCGCACCGTCCTGGGGCGACAGCGCTTTATTTGGCGTGTACGGCGGTAAGATCATTGACGTGTTGCTGAAAACGGGATATCACGTGATCGTGCGTCCTCATCCGCAGTCTTTCACTTCCGAAAAAGAAATGATGGACAAGCTGATGAAAGACTATCCCGCATCCGAGCAGTTGGAATGGAACCGCGATACCGATAACTTTGACGTATTGCGTCGTTCGGATATTTTAATTTCGGACTTTTCGGGCGTTATTTTCGATTTCACCTTGGTGTATGATAAACCCGTAATCTATACCGACCCGAAATTTGATTTGGGACCGTATGATGCGTGGTGGCTGGATACGCCGCTGTGGACAACTTCTGCGTTGCCGCGTTTGGGTGCACAGCTTACCGACGAAAATATGGAAAACTTAAAAGATTTGATCGACACCTGCCTGACCGACCCGCAGTATGCGGAAGGTCGTAAAGCGGTGAAAGCGGAAACGTGGGCGCACTTTGGTGAAGGTGCTGACCGTGCGACCCAATATTTGATCGAAAAGTATAATGCTGTTGCGGTGACAAAGGAGTGAGATAGATGTCCTTCGGTTCTATATTGTCAACGGTGTTCATCGGTCCTTTGAAACTGTTATTCGAAATTATTTTCCAGTTGGCAGACCGTTTTGTAGAACATCCCGGTTTTTCTATCATCTTTTTGAGCTTGGTTATGAATATTCTGGTGTTGCCCTTGTATCGCCGTGCAGACGCGATGCAGGAAGCCGCCAGAGATATGGATATGAAACTGCGCGACGGCGTGGCACATATCAAAAAAGTGTTCACCGGCGACGAAAAAATGATGATTTTGCAGACGTATTATCGGCAAAACAACTATAAGCCCACCGACGCGTTAAACGGCTCGGTATCGCTTTTGCTGGAAATCCCGTTCTTTATGGCGGCATATCAGTTCTTGTCCCATTTGGAAGTGTTGCAGGGCGTGTCGTTAGGCCCGATCAAAGATTTGGGCGCTCCCGACGGTATGTTGGTTATCGGCGGCATTGCCATTAACGTGTTGCCTATATTGATGACCCTCATCAACGTTATATCCAGCGCGTTGTACTTGAAAGGTTTTCCGCTGAAAACCAAAATTCAGTTGTACGGTATTGCGGCGTTCTTTTTGGTGTTTTTGTACACGTCGCCGGCGGGTCTTGTGTTCTACTGGACGCTCAACAACGTGTTCTCGTTGGTGAAAAACATCTTCTACAAACTGAAAAATCCGCGCCGCGTGCTTAACGTGCTGACCTCTTTACTCGGTATTGCATCTGCGGTGTTCGGCGCTTTCATTTATGACTCGCCCTCGTTGCGTCGCAGGGTGTTCTTGGTGGGTTTGGGTATTGCATTGCAGTTGCCGGCAATATTGGCGCTGTGCAAAGGCAGAGTACATCTGCCCAAGGCAAAAGTACCCGCCACCCCCAACCGCAAAATGTTTGTGTGGGGTGCGTTGTTCCTGACCGTTTTGGTCGGCTTGCTCATTCCGTCTAACTTTATCGCGGCGTCTCCGCAGGAATACGTGGATATCACCTACTTCCACAATCCGCTGTGGTACCTTGTCAGCACCGCTTCTTTGGCGGTGGGTACGTTCCTTGTATGGATGGGCGTGTTCTACTGGTTGGCAAGTGAAAAAGGCAAAGTGATATTTGACCGTCTTGTATGGGCGCTTTGCGGTGTGATGATTGCAAACTATATGTTCTTTGGCACCGACCTGGGCGTTATTACGTCGACGTTGCAGTACGAAGACGGTATGGACTTCACCTTTAAACAGCAGTTTATCAATCTGCTGATTGTTGCCGTGATTGCGGCGGTACTGTGGTTTGTGGCTACCAAATGGAAAAAGGTGGTCGTACCCGTTTTGCTGACCGCGACGCTCGCTTGCGGTGCGATGGGCGGCATTAATGTCGGTACCATTCAGAAATCCGTGTCCGAAGTGAAAGTAGAACAGGCGGGCGGTCAAGCTAACTTTGAACTCAGCACCGAAGGACAAAATGTTGTGGTCATTATGTTGGACCGCGCAATGAGCCATTATTTCCCGTATCTGTTGGAAGAAAAACCCGTGTTAAAACAACAGTTTGCAGGGTTTACCCATTACTCGAATACCATTTCTTTCGGCGGCGCGACCAATTTCGGTGTACCTGCTCTGTTGGGCGGCTATGAATATACACCGGTAGAGATCAACAAACGCGATACCGAGACGTTGGTTGATAAACAAAACGAAGCGTTGAAAGTTATGCCCGGTGTGTTCGCACAAAATGGATTTGACGTCACGGTGTGTGACCCGCCGTATGCAAATTACAAATGGATTCCCGATCTATCCATTTACGACGGTATGGAAAACGTGAAGGCGTTTAACACCAAAGGGGCATTCAGCGACCCCGATGACAAGCAGGCGGAGATCGATAACAACCATCGTAATTTCTTCTGTTTCAGTATGATGAAATCGTTGCCGCTGTTTGTACAGGGAACGGTATACGACGGCGGTGCGTATAACCAAGCCAGCAATGCGGTAACAAAATCTGCATACACGGTGCAGACGCTGGTTGACGATAAGACCGCCGAGGGCGTGAAAAAGAAATTTATCGACACGTACAACGTGCTGACCAATCTTTCGAATATCACCAACATTTCGACGGGTAAGGATGACAATTTCTTGTTTATGTCCAACGACACTACCCACGAGCCGATGTTGTTGCAGATGCCCGATTACGTGCCCACCGTCAAAGTGGATAACACAGCGTATGAAGCAAAAAATCCGCATACGTCTACAGTGGATGACAGAACGTTGGTCATTGAAAATTCCAACCAAATGATCCACTATCACGCCAATATGGCGGCGATGTTGCAACTGGGTAAATGGTTTGATTATCTGCGTGAACAGGGCGTTTACGATAATACGAAGATCATTATTGTCTCGGACCACGGCAGAGATCTGCGTCATTTTATGGACGAGCTGTATGACAAAGAAAAGTGGAACAACGGCTTGTATAACGCGGAAATCTATATGCCGTTACTGTTGGTGAAAGATTTCAACAGCACCGAACTGACCTTTGACGACACCTTTATGACCAACGCGGACGTACCGACGCTGGCATTTAAAGATGTTGTCAGCAATCCCGTAAACCCGTATACCAAGAAACCCATTAACAATGCCGAAAAATTCGCGCATCCGCAGTATATTATGAAGTCTGGTGACTGGGAAACCACCGGTACTGCAAACAACACCACCTTCCCGGCGTCGCTGTGGTCGCGGCTGGAAGTGAACGACAATGTGTGGAATCAAGAGGACTGGGAACATTGTACGGAAAAAGCGTTGCTCAAGGAACACGCGTTCCCGAACTGAGAGAAGGATAAGTTATGGGATACAAAGTAGATAATGCCATTATTATGGCGGCAGGTACCGCCAGTCGCTTTGCGCCGCTTTCTTACGAACGACCCAAAGCGCTTATAGAAGTGAAAGGCGAAGTGCTGATCGAACGGCAGATACGGCAACTGAAAGAAGCCGGCATCCATGAGATTATCATTGTGGTTGGCTATATGAAAGAACAGTTTGCGTATCTTGCGGATAAATTCGGCGTTATTATCGTGGAAAACGCTGCCTATCTCGTCAGAAATAATAACTCCACCATTTACGCCGCGAGAAAGTATCTGAAAAACAGTTATATCTGCTCGTCGGATAACTATTTCAGCAAAAACCCGTTTGAAAGGGAAGTGGACGACGCGTATTACGCCGCCGTTTATGCAGATGGGGAAACCAAAGAATGGTGTATGACCGAAGATGCAGACGGCTATATCAACGCGGTGACCGTCGGCGGTGAAAATGCGTGGTTTATGCTGGGACATACGTTCTGGTCGGAACCGTTTTCCCGTGCATTTTTGGAAATTTTAGATGAGATCTATGACCTGCCCGAAACGGCTGACCTTTTGTGGGAAGCCATTTATATGGCGCATTTGGATGTTCTGAAAATGAAGATCCGCAAATATGACAGCGATGTTATCTTTGAGTTTGATACGCTGGATGAACTCCGTGAATTTGATGAAAGTTATAAAACGGATACACGGTCGGTTATTTTAAAGAGCATCGCTGAAAAGTTGGGTTGTGCAGAGAAAGACATTGTCAATGTCACGTCTTATAAGGACCACACCAACGCTGCTGCAGGCATTCACTTTGACGTTTGCGGTCAAAGTTATGCATACGCATACGAAACCAAAGAGTTAAGGAGGCTTCATTAAATGGGAGAAATCATACAAAAAGACCTTCCGCTAATTGCCGGTTTGTTGAACACGGTATTGGGGAAGGATGATTACGCAAGCATTTCCCGTATGGGCGGTTTGACCAATCACACCTATCACGTGACCTTTGCTGACGGGGGAGAGTACGTTGTACGTATTCCCGGCGACGGCACCGAAGAAATGATCGTGCGCAGTGATGAAGAAAAAAGCACGCGCTTGGCGTGTGAACTCGGTGTAGATGCCAAAATGCTGTATTTCGGTAAGGATGGCTCTAAGGTAACAGAATATCTGAAAAACGCCGAAACAATGTCCGCAGAGACTTTGAAAGACCCCGTGCGTATTGCGCAGGTGGCAGACGTGTTTAACGTGATGCACTCTTGCGGCAAAGATACGGGCGTGCCGTTTGAAGTGTTCGATATGGCGGCAGGGTACGAGAAGATCATTGCGGATATGAACGTGCCGATGTTTGATGACTATGCCGACAGCAAGCGCAAGGTTATGGCAATCAAAGCAGAAATCGATGCGGTAAAGGATATCAAGAAAGTGCCTTGTCATAACGACCCGCTGTGTGAAAACTGGGTGGTCAGCGAAGGAAAAATGTACCTTATCGACTGGGAATACGCCGGTATGAACGACGGTATGTGGGACGTTGCGGACGTATCTATTGAAGCCAATTTCAATGATGCGCAAGACGCGTTGCTGTTGGAAAAGTATTTAAAAAGAACGCCTACTTTGGCGGACCAAAAGCATTTCCTTGCCAGCAAGTTGTACGTAGACTTCTTGTGGACCTTGTGGGCAAAAGCACGTGTACCGTATGACGGACAACCTATGGAAGATTGGGCAGTCGAAAGATATGCCCGTTTAAAAGATAATCTTCGTAAATTTGAAGCTTTAGAGGAGGCATAAACAATGGTAGCAGGTATTATTGCAGGTATTACTTGGGCTTTGGAAACAATTGTCATTGCGATTGCAATGGGTATGTCACCGTTGAACCTTTCCACGGCGGAAGGCGTTCTGGTTGGCACGCTGGTAGCGACATTCTTACACGATGCGTGTTCCGCTATCTGGTCTTGTATTTATAACGGCGTACGCGGCAATTTGCCGAACGTATGGCGCGCTTTTAAAACCAGAAGCGGTAAATTCGTGGTTTTGGCAGCGGCTATCGGCGGCCCTATCGGTATGACCGGTTATTTGCTCTGTGTTAACAATCTGGGCGCTTCTATCGGCGCCGTAGCCAGCGCGATTTTCCCCGCTATCGGCACGGTGCTCGCGTACATTTTCTTGAAAGAAAAAATGAAATGGTATCAGTGGATATTCTTACTGCTCACCTTGGCAGGCGTGTACGGACTGAGCTATTCTCCCGAAATTCAGGTGGAAAACTTCGTGCTGGGCGTCATTGGTGCGTTAATGTGTGCGTTCGGTTGGGGCATTGAAGCGGTTATTCTTGCAAAATCCCTTACCGACCCCGAAGTGACCGACGAATACGCCTTGCAGATTCGTCAGACCACTTCCGCACTGGTTTACGGTGTCGTGTTATTGCCGATCTTCACCTTCTTCGGCGTAACCGAAACGAAGGGCTGGAACTTGGTGATCGACGTATTCTCCGGCAACACCGGTTGGCTTATCCCCACCATTGTGTTGGCGGCGTTCTTCGCAACGGTTTCCTATCTGTTCTACTACAAAGCCATTGCCCAGATCGGTGCTTCCAAAGCGATGGTACTGAACGTGACCTATGTTGCGTGGGCATTGGTCTTGAGCTTGATTTTGTCGGTGTTCGGCATTGTAGCGAAACCCGCTCTGTCTCCGCTGGTTATCATTTGCACGTTGGTAGTACTGGTGTGCGGTGTGTTTGCGGCGGCAAACTTCAAAGATATTTTCGGTAAAAAAGAAGACTGATAAAGACAGAAAAATGCCACGGACATTGTCCGTGGCATTTTTTATTTGTGTGCAGTTTGTAAAAGTTTGCGGAGTAACGGGATAAGCGGTGTAACCAATAGCCCTGCCGCGATATTACCGATACCGTGTGCGATATCCCACGGTAAACCTGCCAGTATCCAAGCGGGCAACTGATCAAACGGCAGTCCGTACAGCAACACCTGCGACGGTGCGTATAATGTGCCGTACGCAAAACCGTGTAATCCGCAAACGGCGGGGTATACGACGTATTGCCACATATGTGGCAAATTGCGGGGAATGAGCATAGTCATTCCCCACAGTACCGCCCATAAATACCAATAGGGTATCCACCAGGCGGCAAAACCGGCATAAATGCCTGTTAAACACACAAACACGTAAATAGGAATTAGCGCTTTATACCGAAATACGACGGTAAACAGAACGGTAAACATCCCGAGCAGGTGGATGTTAGGGAGTAGTTCGGTAATCAGTTTAGAAATGAACATCATACTGCCGAGCATAGCGAATATCGCGATTTCAAACAGCGTTAATCCCTTTTTCTTACTTTGCGTAGACAAGACTGTATACCGCGCTTTCGTCAATATTGGTGCTGTCTACACCACTCATAGCGTATTCGCCGTTCACGTAAAATGCCCAGTACGCTTTATCGGTGTCGTAGTCGGCGGTGATACCGTTGACTTTCTTAATGTACAAGCCGTAAGTGCCTTCTTCACCTGCAATCAACGCGTTTTCCAACAGGGCGGCACCTACCGTCTTAGCATCGGTTTTGACAGTAAAGGTTACAACCTTGTCCTCTGCTTTCACTTCGACTTTGACGGTTTTTTCGCCGTCACCTAAGGTGGTGTCTGTGGTGTAGGTCGCATCTTTCCAGAGCCCTTCCGTTTTTTGTGCGCCACATGCCGTAAAACTCAGCAAAACGACAAGTGACAGTACGAGTGAGATAGCTTTTAAAGTGGTTTTCATGTGCATACATCCTTTCTTTTTATACATACAAAAGGATAAAACAAAAGCGCCTTTCTCAGAAAGGCGCTGTAAAATACCGATACCCTGCTCGTATCGCATCGCACAAGTCCTTTCCTTACCCAAAGGTCTTTTGTATGATCACAAAGCGATAAGCATTCCGACTGTAACGGTAATGGCTGTTGCTGCGGAGTTTCACCGCGATTTCCTTATCCCCGCGCATTTTTTGCGCGACAACGGGCGTGCCCGATGCTTTGCGTTATTCTTTTGCAAAGTTAATGTACCATATCTTTTTTTAAAAAGCAAGAGAAAACGCACAAAATGCGCGTTTTCTCTCAATTTTTTATTATACGTCCAATTTCATATCGTCCGGTTTTATCCAACCGATTTTACGTAAGATCTCGCTAAACAGTAAGGAAAGCACGGCAGGTAGGATAAAGCAGATGAGCACAATGCCGATCCATTTTAAAGGGCTGTTTTCCATATTGGTGATAATACCTAAGGGTCCTACTAAACCGCAAGTGCCCATACCCGACGCCACACCGACGTTTTCCAATTTGAAAAGGGTGGTGGAAAGGGGCCCTGTAATCATAGAGGCCAAGGTGGCAGGAATCCAGATGCGTGGGTTTTTCACGATGTTGCCCATTTGTAACATCGAGGTGCCAAGCCCTTGCGCAATAACGCCGCCCCAACGATTTTCACGGAAAGAAATGACCGCAAAGCCGATCATTTGCGCACAGCAACCTGCTGTCGCCGCACCGCCTGCCAAACCGCTGATACCGATCATCGCACAAATAGCGGCAGAACTTATCGGTAAAGTAAGTGCAATGCCCACAGCGGCGGAAACCAAGATTCCCATAATGATCGGTTGCATCTCAGTGGCGGTATTAATAAACCAACCAACCCAGTACATACACCACGCAATAACGGGGCAGAGCAACCGCGCTACCGCAACACCCGAGAGAATGGTGACAGTAGGGGTGACTAAAATATCGATTTTGGTCTCTTTGGAAACAAGTTTGCCGAGTTCCACAGCAATAATGACCGCAACAAACGCACCTGCAGGTCCTGCTGTAATCGCTTTTTCAACGCCGTCTAACATAAAGGTACCGCCAAAACCGTTGCCGGCATAGCCGACAGCTGCGGCGCACAGCATTACCAGTATCGGTGCGTGTAATGCGTTAGCGATAGCCACACCGAGTGCCGCGCCTGTTACCGCAGTGGCAGCAGCGGCAAGATCACCGAAAATGGCAACATTGGTGTAAGTATGTAAAGTGGAGAAAATGGTGCCAATCAGCAAGGAAGCGAATAATCCCAATGCCATAGACCCCATCGCATCTATAAAATAGGTGCGCAGCGACGGTTGTACTTGCTTTTTCTCTAAAAAAGCGCGAACTTTTGACATACAAAAACCCTTCTTTATCATATTTTTTGTATGGTTATACCACTTATGTATTTTTTTGTCAAGTTTTGAATAAAACTCTTGTGAATTTTCTCACGATTTGTTATACTGTAACTACTTTTTATAAGGTCGTGAAGTTATGCTTGGTGTTTTGGTGAATATGTTGACCGTTACGGTGGGCAGCGCACTTGGTCTGTTGTTAAAAAAAGGACTGCCCGAAAAAATCAAAACGGTTATTATGTCGGGTATGGCATTATGCGTGTTATATGTCGGCATTTCGGGTACGCTGGAAAGCAATAATGCTATCATCGTGGTGGCGTCTATTGCGCTTGGCGCCTTTATCGGTGCGCTTATCGGTATTGATTCTGCCGTAAACCGTCTGGGCGATTGGATAACTGACAAAGTAAAGCGTAAAGGCGGAAACCTTTCCAATATCGGCGAAGGGTTTGTCAGCGGTACGTTGCTGTTTTGCGTTGGTGCGATGACGGTAGTCGGCTCGCTGGAAGCGGGTATCACAGGGGATAACAGCACTTTGTTTACCAAGGCGATGATCGATATGGTGGCGGCGCTGGTGTTGACCACAACTTTAGGCGGCGGTGTGATGCTGTCTACTGTGGCAATCGGCATTCTGCAAGGCGGCATCGTATTGCTCGCCACCTTTATTCAGCCGTTGTTAACCGATGCCGCCATTGCGGAAATGAGCGCTGTGGGTTCTATTATGATTATGGGTATCGGTGTAAATATGTTAGGGTTAACCAAAATAAAAGTGGCAGACATGATGCCTGCCATTGTTATCGCGCCTATTCTTTGTCGCTTAATCACCGGTTGATTCCCAGATGATGCTGTATACATAGCCGTTTTCGGCAACGGTGTGTACTCGATAACCATAAATGGTTTCGTGTAAAGTTGTATCACTTGCCACATGGATAGTGCGCAAGGAAATGGATAGCCCCCTGCCTATGAGCTTAGCATACGCCTCCTTGCGCGTCCACACCTCTAAAAAACGGGTGCTGTTCTTACCGATATACGTATATTCAGCAGGAGAACATATACGTTTTGCAACGCGGTCATTGTATGGCCGCGTTTTTTCTATGTCTGCGCCGATGGCGCCGTTATGTATCCCGCAAAGAATGGTATTACCCGTGTGGCTGATGCTGAATTGCCAGTCACAATCGGGCAGATACGGTTTGCCTTCCGGTGTTTTGGAAAAGCAGAGCGTGTCTGCGGGAATGGCTGTTTTTTTAGACAGCATTTCTTTTGCTAAAGCGTGTCCCGCCGCCGACACCTGCTTTTTGTCGGCGGGGGAGACGGTTAGTATACGGTATTCCATCACGTTTCTTCCATTTCTTTGGCGGAAGCAATATACCGCTCCGCTTGGGTAGAGAATAATTCGTAATACTGTTTTTTCGATTTCATCAGTTCTGTGTGTGTACCTTCTTCCACTACCTGTCCGTTTTGCAAAACGACAATTTTGCTGGCGGTGGTAGCGCTGGATAAGCGGTGGGACACAAAGATGGTGGTTTTTCCTTCCCGTAAAGAGTCGAACTGACGGAAAATTTCCTGTTCGGCGATAGCGTCTAACGAAGCGGTCGGCTCGTCTAAAATCAACACGTCTGCATCGCGGTAAAACGCGCGGGATACTGCCAATTTCTGCCATTGACCGATAGACAGTTCGATGCCCGTTTCTTCAAACCAGCGCATCAATGGGGTATCGTATGCGAGCGGTAAGGCGTTGATATAATCGTGCGCGTTGCCTTGCTTTGCCGCTGCAACCACGGCGTTTTTATCCATATCCCTTTCTATCTGACCGAACGCGATGTTGTCCCCCGCAGTAGCGGCATATTTGCCGAAATCCTGAAAAATAATGCCGAAAATACGGTATAATTCGGTAGGGTCGTATGAACGGATGTCTTTCCCATCCATATAAATAGTACCCTCAGTGGGATCATACAGACGGAGTAACAGTTTTAATAAGGTGGTCTTGCCTGCACCGTTTAGTCCTACCAATACTATCGTTTCACCTGCACCGATTTCTAAATTGATGTTTTGCAAAACCATACGGCTGGTACCCGGATACGCAAAGGATACGTTTTCAAAGCGGAACGTATGCCCGATATGACGCGTGATGGGTGCAGGGGTGGGGAGCAGCGGCACAATACGGCGCTCTTCTTGTAAGAAGATAATCAAATTTTCGATAAACAGTGTGCCTTCATAAATGGTGGCGGTGGTGGAAATAAGGGACGTTACACCGCCTGCAATCGACGTTAATGCACCCGTATACAGTGAATAATCGCCCAGTTGCATATTGCCGTCAAACACGCCTTTTGCGATGTATAGGAAAAACCCGCAATGTACCGCGGTGGATAAAATGTTTAAGCCGACATTAAACCCGCCTTCACCGAGTATCAAGCGCTTTAACCCGTTGAAATACTGTAAAAAGACCGCTTTATACCGTTCGATAAGATTGTCAGACAAACCGTAAAGACGGATTTCTTTTGCCATATCCTTGTTGACCAACAAATCGGAATAGTACCACATCTGGCGGCGTTCTTTGGAATGAAAGCGAAAATATTTGACGTTTTTTCCGCGGTAGATAAAGTTTACGATAGCGGACGGAATAGACACCGCTACAATGGTGACGGGTGCCAACGGGGTGACCGCCCATAAGATAACGATAAAGCTCACCATGCTGATGATACTGCTGACGATAGTAAACGTGGCATTCAATATCTGCAACGGCCGCATACCCGCTTCACGATTGGCGTTATCCAACCGTTCGTAAAAATCGGGCAGATCAAAGTTGGAAAGATCTAATTCTTTCGCTTTATGCATGATCCGCATTTTGATGTGGTTGCTTACCTTTTCACCGGCTATACGGGTGACAATGGTGTTCACTTCGGTAGCCAGACGGTTGCCGAACAGATACACAAACTGGATAATCAACAATTTGAAAATAGCTGAGAAAGCAACCGTGCCGGTAATGGCACCCGCCAAAGCGTTTAAAATCGCAGCGCCGATATAGGCGCCGACAACGGGCAATACACCGTGCAGTAACGCCAGCACCGACATCAAGATCAGTATCAGCGGACTGCATTCCCACACAATGCCGAATATGTAGAATAAACGGTGGAAAAAGCCACCTACCAAACGACGCAGGTAGCGTGGGACTTCTCGTATGTTTTGGGGACGCGGTTCTTTATATTTGTCTACGTTTCTGACCGGTGGTGGCATATTTACACTTCCTTTCTGTAAAAGTATAGCATATTTCTGTTGTTTTGTCATTTTTTTCTTGCAAATAATTGAAAAAAATATAAAAAGAAGGTATGATAAACGTGTTGGGAGTGATTGTTATGCAATTAAAAATAAAACCTGTGCGTGAAAACGCGATTTTGCCGAAGCGCGCGACCGATGGAAGTGCGGGCGCGGATCTACACGCGTGGCTGGAAGCGCCGCTTACCGTTGGTGTCGGCGAGCGGGTACGTATTCCTACGGGTATTGCTGTCGGTCTGCCGTCTAACGATACGGTGGCACTTGTGTTTGCCAGAAGCGGTCTGGCGATCAAACACGGCTTGACCCTGTCTAACTGTGTGGGTGTGATCGACAGCGATTATACGGGCGAAATTCAGGTGGGACTTATTAACCAAGGCGATGCCCCGTATACCATTGAGCCGGGCGAACGTATCGCGCAGTTGGTGATCATGCCTGTGTTTACGCCCGATTTTGTGGTGACCGATACGTTAGAAGAAACTGCACGCGGTGCGGGTGGCTTTGGCTCCACGGGGAGAGCGTAAAATGGGAAAACTGATCTTAGCGTCTGCGTCGCCGCGCAGGCGGGAAATATTGACGTTGGCAGGCGTGCCGTTTGAAGTGGTGGTGGCACAAGAAGAGACCGCCCCCACAGGATTGACGCCTGCTGACTACACCTTGGCATTGGCGCGGTGCAAAGCGCAAGCGGTGTTTAAAAACCATCCTGACAGCATAGTGCTGGGTGCGGATACCATTGTGGTACGCGGAGATACGGTACTCGGCAAACCGCGTGACGAGCAGGATGCCGTCGAAATGCTGTTGTCGCTTGGCGGACGCACGCATCAGGTGATGACCGGTGTGTGGGTGTGCAGTCCTGAAAGATGTGACGGGTTTACCGATATAGCATCGGTGCATTTTTATCCTTTGACCCGTGAAGAAGCGGAAGCGTATGTTGCAACCAAAGAACCTATGGATAAAGCAGGCAGTTACGCGATTCAAGGGTACGGTATGCGGTTTGTACGCGGTATTGAAGGCGATTTTTACACGGTGATGGGTCTGCCCGGCGGAAAAACAAGACGGTTTCTTGAAACGTTTTCGGTTGAAATGACCCCGTAAATACATTTTTTGGAAATATTTTGCATTTTTTTATTGAGAATTTCTATTATATGGTATATAATGTATGCGTATGTGTCAAAACTTTCCCTTGAGAAACTGTGTTTTAAGGGGGATTATCTATGGAACAGAGCGAAAGGAAGGACAAAAATATGTGGTTTAACAGAGGCGATATCGGTATCGATTTGGGTACCGCGAATACGTTGGTGTATATGAGAGGAAAAGGCATTGTTATGCGCGAACCGTCGGTTGTGGCGGTAGACTTGAAACGCGACGAAGTGATGGCTGTGGGTCAAGAAGCCAAAGAAATGATCGGTCGTACGCCCGGTTCCATCTCTGCTATCCGTCCTTTGAAAGACGGTGTTATTGCAGACTTTGACGTGACAGCGGAAATGTTGCGTTATTTCATTAAAGCGGCTTTGAAATCCACTTGGGCACGCCGTCCGCGCATTATCGTATGTATTCCGTCGGGTGTTACCGAGGTAGAACGTCGCGCGGTAGAAGATGCCGCAAGACAGGCAGGGGCTAAGGATGTAGAACTGATTGCCGAACCGATGGCGGCAGCTATCGGTGCAGGCTTGCAGGTAGAAGAAGCGGCGGGCTGTATGGTAGTGGATATCGGCGGCGGTACTTCCGAAATTGCGGTTATCTCGCTGGGTGATATCGTAACTTTCTGCTCGGTGCGTACCGCGGGCGACGATTTCGACGAAGCGATTGTTTCTTACATCAAGAAGAAATATAACCTGCTGATCGGTGAACGCACCGCAGAAGATATTAAGATCGCTATCGGCTCTGCGTTCCCGCAGGAAGACGACGATGCAACGATGGACGTAAAGGGCCGTAACTTGGTGGACGGTCTGCCGAAAAATATTACCATTTCTGCAGAAGAAGTGCGTGAAGCGTTGGCTGACCCCGTGACGGTTATTGTGGACGCTATCCGTGCAACGCTTGAGAGAACGCCCCCCGAGTTGTCTGCGGATATTATCACTAACGGTATTATGCTGACCGGTGGCGGTGCGCTGCTCCGCGGTTTGGATCAACTCATTTCCCGTGAGACGGGTATGCCCGTACACGTGGCGGAAGATCCGCTGGATTGTGTGGTTTCCGGTACGGGTAAATGTCTGGATCTGGGAATGGTAAGTAACTTCCGTTCCAACCGCCGTATGTAATATGCACTATCACGAAAGCGGGGGACAGGTGTCGCCCGCTTTTCGGATTTGAAAGGAGGTGCTGTCGGTGAAGCACTTTTTTAAGACAATCGGCTTTAAAATTTTGGGCGGTATAGCGCTCGTGTTGATAGGCGTGATGATCTACGCGGCTTCAACCGGTGGCATTTCCACCTTTTTCGCTTCTGCCGCGGGTGTGGTGGTAACGCCGTTGCAAACGGCGGTCACGTCTGTATCCAATGCGGTGAGCGATTTCTTTGGCGGCATCGGCAAAGGCGGTGCTTTGCGCCAACAGATAGCGCAACTGGAAGAAGAAAACCGTAATTTGCGTGAGCAAATCGTGGATTACGATGAAATGAAAATTGAAAACGAATGGTATAGCCAGATACTCAGTCTGCACGAAGATCACCCCGATTACACGTTCGCTGACGGTAAGGTTATCACCATGGACCCGTCCGACCCGTTCTGTAATTTTTCCATTAACGCGGGCTCGGCGGTAGGTGTCTCTGTGGGTGACCCCGTTGTTACCGCAGACGGTCTTGTGGGTATTGTGCAGGAAGTGGGATTAACGTACAGTAAGGTACGCACCGTTTTGGACCCTGCTTTAAAAGCGAGCGCTTCTATCAGCCGTACCGACGAAAGCGGGTATACGGGCGGTTCTCTTTCTTTGGCAAGCGAAGGACTGTTGCGTATCAACTATCTGGAACGCACATCATCGGTTGTGAGCGGTGACTTTGTGGTCACGTCCGGTCTTGGCGGTGTTTTCCCGTCGGGTCTGCTGATCGGCAGGGTGACCGCTGTAACGCCTGATACCGACGGTATGACCCTTTACGGCCTTGTGGAGCCGTTTGTGGACATCCCGAATTTGAAACGCGTGATGGTTATTACTTCCTTTGACGGACAGGGGGAGTAGGAAATGGCGGTTTCAAAACTCGGTAAAGGTAAATGGTTGGCGCAGGTAGATAAAATGTATCTGCGCTGGATCGCGTACGGTATGATACTGGTGGCGGTATCGCTGATACAAGCGGCACCCC
>JAZPXM010000046.1:0-1539 GCA_045543675.1 Acutalibacteraceae bacterium | reverse complement strand
TATATAGTCTGAAACTTACGTAACTACGTGGTTTCAGACTTCTTTGTGTGTTTCCTGTGTATCTTCTTCTAACAGGTCGTGTGCAAACACAATAACTTTTCCCGTCTGCGTCAAGGCCGCCGCGATCTTGACCGCCGTTTTAAGTGCCATGCCGTTAACGTCGCGTTGTCCCTGTTCGTACTTTGTAATAGCGGTAAGCGGAACGCCCGCCGCCTTGCTTAACTGGGTCTGTGAAAGCCCCGCCTTTAGTCTGTATTCCTGTAGTTTCATTCTATACCCTTCTTTCTGATACATTCTATCATATTAGCCCCGCTTTTACACGGGGCTTTTTCGGTTAGCGGTCTAACGAATAAAACTTGTGTACTTTCCCGTACCGCTTAACAATCACGTACTGTTTACCGCGATACTTAAAAATCATGTGTCGGAAGATACCGAAGTTTTCGTCTGCGATGATTACTCCATAATGGAAAACATCACTTGCGGGGGTTGCTTTGATTTTCATATTGCTTTTCCTTCTTTCTTTAAAAACCGTTTTCTTTGATGTACTTATTAAGTTCTTTCCGGGTAACTTCATAAAAACCGTAATTGGAAAGTTCGTTGTAAATTTTGATCGCGTTCGGAAGTCCGAAGCCTTCTTTTACAAGTCTTTTTATAACCTGTTCTTTTGTCATTTTGCTTTCCTTCTTTCTTTTATTTTGTGGGCGGGTTTCCCCGCCCTTTTTTGGTTTACGCTACTTTGTAGAACTTGTAGAGGTCTTCGTCTTCGGGTGCGTCCATGTCAAGCCATGCGGCGAAGGCTTCGGGGTTTCTCGCTTCGAGTTCGTCCATGTACCAACCGCGGACGGTCGGAAGTTCGGGCGTGTACTCCATGTTGCCAGTCATTACAAACTGTTCGATAATCTGTTCCGTGCTCATCTTTGCGAAAAGTTCGTTTCTAGTCATTGTTTTGCTTCCTTTCTTTCTTTCGGGTTTGTTTCCCTCTTTCTGTCTTTATTATAGCACGCTTGTGATACAAGTCAATAGGTTTTCACAAAGTTTTTGCGGAAATTTTCAACTTTTTTCTATAGCACAATAGGCAATAAAAAAGAACCCCGCCACATGGACGGGGTTTTACTAGGGTTTTGTTAAATTTTGTAATTGAACGAAAATTTTGCTTTCTTATTATCAAAATAGGGTTGTTTTTGATAATTACTTTTCCAGTTGCCCGCGAATAAAAGCAATATCTTCGCCGTACTCGCGGAACATTTCGGCGTAACGGTTGTGACTGTCAACACGTTTTGTTAAATTCTGTATAGCGTCCTCTAAACGCTGATTATCTTTTGCGCGTCTTTCCGCTTCCGCTCTTTTGTCGGCTAAGTACCGAACGAAGGTTATAAAGTACCCCGCAATAGCAAGAATGGAAAGAAACAAATCTAGGTTATCCATCGGAACCGCCCCCGTTCTTTAGCATTTCGACAAGTCCGCTTTCTTTGACGATATTAATAACTGCGGAAATAAACCCGCCAATAGCCGCCGCCGTCGCGATCTTGTCCGCGCTTA
>JAZPXM010000045.1:0-11258 GCA_045543675.1 Acutalibacteraceae bacterium | reverse complement strand
AAACCGTTGCTGATACCGTTTACTACTTCAATTACATACGTCCTGTTCGAAAACTCAAAAGAAAACCGCCAGTCCAATACAGGCTTGAACTGGCAACTTAATTCTTTCCTTTTTTGTGTCTACTAACTATTGACTACTTCACTCACACAGCGAGGCCGCTTTTCTTTTAGCTAAACGCACTTGGTCTTGCGATACTTGCACACTATCCCAAAAGGAAGAGGTTCGTATGAAAAAAAGTATGATAATCCATCCCGATGAACTGTCTGAAAGATGGATTGACCGACTGGTTGACAATGCTATAGATATTTTGGGTATCCACCCCTGCGGCGGGCAGCTTTCCTTTCAGTATATCGCGGAAATGCTGGATTTGATGCAAACCCAAACTTACAGAAACCTTATCGATTACGCGAAACAACGCGGTCTTGAAATCGAGTATGAATTGCACGCATTTTCGTATCTGTTGCCCAGGGATCTTTTCGGCGTACATCCCACGTATTTTCGTGAAAACGCCGCAGGAGAACGCACGCCGGATTATAATTTCTGCGTTTCAAACGAACAAGCGCTGTCGCTGATTGCCAAGAGAGCGGCAACGCTCGCCCTTTCTCTTTACGGCACAAATCATCGCTTTTACTTTTGGATGGATGATGGCAAGGGAATCCGTTGTCATTGCGAAAAATGTCGCCATCTTTCAGCGTCCGACCAACAGCTTGTGGTGTTAAACCGTATTTTGCAGGAAATCAAAAAGCATCTGCCTGACGCCTCCCTTGCATATCTTGCCTATATGGACACCCTCCCTCTTCCGCAACAGGTGAAACCGGAGCAGGGGATATTTCTGGAATATGCGCCCTTCGAAAAATACACCGCCAAGGGCGCAGATGCGGCGCAATTGATCGAAAGAGAGCGAGCACTGATAGCGCCTCTTATGACCTTTTTCGGGCAGGAAAACGCGAAGTTATTGGAATACTGGTATGATAACTCTATGTTTTCAGGGTGGAAAAAACCGCCGAAAAAGTTCACTTTGGACACCGCCGCCATGCAAGCGGATTTTGCCGATTACCAACCGTTTCACTTTACAACCGCTTCCACCTTTGCCTGCTATTTAGGTGCAGACTACGAAGCCCTGCACGGTGACGTGGATATCACCCCGTTTGCTTCTCTGTAAAACGCAGAACAGCCACCCTAAGTATTTTCTTTGGGTGGCTGTTCTTTTTTGCCGTTTTTTAATTGTTCACCCCGTGCTTAAACCCTTTGACATCGGTGGTCAGCACTTTGAAAGTAAATCCTTGCTGTTGCAAGCCTTCTATAATACCGGGCAAAGCCGCGGCGGTGGCTTTTTTATCCCCCGCGTCGTGCATCAACACACAAATGCTGTTTTTGCCTTTTGCACCGTTTAAAACGTTGTTTTTTATAGTCGTTGCGGTGCGCGCGCCGCCCGCATCTTCGGAAGAAACGTTCCAGTCAAAATAGGCATACCCCATTTCGGGGAGTTTTTTTGTCAAAGTGGTCATCAACCCTTTGGTGTACGCGCGGCTGGCTGTATTGCTGGACCCGCCGGGAAACCGTACTATCATAGACTTTTCGCCTGTCACCTTTTCCACTTTGTCGGAAATCGCTTTCAGATCCGCAAAATACGCCGCTTCACTTTTATACACCTGTGAATACGTATGATTGTTGCAATGTAACGCCAACGTGTGCCCTTCGTTGTGAATATTGGAAAGATACGCCGATTTACCCGCACCCGTCACAAAAAAGGTGGCTTTGACGTTGTACTTTTTGAGCGTTGCCAGTATGGATAAAGTGACCTCCGACGGGCCATCGTCGAAGGTCAGGTAACATACTTTATTGCCCGTCGGCGCAACGGGTTTTTGATTTTGCATCTTTTTCGCCGCCATCAACGCCATTTGGCTTTTCAGCGTATCATTTTCTTTTTTTAACTGATCCTGCTGTTTTTTAAGCTCATCCAGCTGTTTTTGCAGATCGTTCTGCTGGCTTTTCAGCGTGTCGTTTTCGGTGTTCTTCTGCTCAGCTTCCGCGCGGAACGCTTCGCGTTCTTCTTTTGCTTTTTCCAAAGCGTCTTGCGTCGCCGTTACCGCCACTGCCTGCTTATAGTGTTGCCAAACCAGCAATCCACAAGCCGTCAACGCCAGCACCGCCACTACCGACACCAGTATCAGTGTCACTTTTTGCCAAGTTTTCACGTTTCTTTCCTTCTCTTTCGACAGTTTATAGTATAACTATACCGCAAAAAGCACCGATATGCAAGAAAAAACACTTTGTTTTTGCAAACAAAGTGTTTTTTTCTTAAATTTCACCGTTTTGGCGCAAAAACCAAACTTTCATCACCGCCGCTTGCGTTTTGGCATCGGTGATCTCGTCGTTCATTACCATATCTACCGCCGTGTGCAGCGGAATTTTTTCCACTTCCAAAAACTCATCCTCATCGGGAGAGACGTCCCCTGCCACAAGATCGGTAGCAAGATACATATAAATCACTTCATTAAAATACCCGGGCGACGGATATACCCTGCCCAGCGATATATAGTTGCGGGCGGTGTATCCCGTTTCTTCTTTCAGTTCCCGTTTGCCCGTTTCCAACGGGGTTTCACCGGGGTCACGTTTGCCTGCAGGAATTTCGGACAACACTTCACCGTACGGATAACGGAACTGCCGCACAAACAGCAGACAGTCGTCATCGGTCAATGCCGCCACGCATACGCCGCCGGGGTGTTCCACCACTTCACGACCCGCCGTAGTGCCGTCCGGCAACAGCGCTTCATCCACCCGCATTTTTAAGATACGTCCTTCAAAAATATACTGCTGTGATACTGTTTTTTCTGTAAGGTCCATTGTACTACCCTTTCTTTGTTCTTAAAAAAATATACGCTCATATATTGGTATAACAAGGAGTGAGCAAAATGAAATACCTGACCCCCATTGCCCCCGCCGACTATGCGCTGTGTCAGCGCAGTATGGGAGCAATTACTGCCAAATATCCGTTTGTGTGCAAAGTGCCGTTAGGACGTAGTGCCAACGGGCGACAGATAGACACTTTAATGCTGTGCTGCCCGGGCAAAAAGCAAAACGGCAGAGTGTTGCTCGCCGCGGCGGAACGGGGGCAGGAATGGGTATCTACCCTCGTTTTACTGCGCTTTTGCGAAGAGATGTGTTTTTGTCTGCAAAACGGTCTCTCTATGGTCGGCGTAGACGTGCGTCGTGCACTGGTCGGACGCACCGTTTTGATGATACCGCAGGTCAATCCCGACGGCGCGGAAAGCGTCGTTCGCGGCGACAAAGATATGCCGCCGGATTTTACCGCCGTTTACGCGCTATGTAACCGCTTGCGCTTACGCCATGCCGCTGTTTTACGCGCCAAAGGTGACCGTATTCGCTGGCAACACGGCGAAAATACCCCTGTTCCCGCACGTATGATGGCGGAAATCATGGCGTCCGCGGCAGGATTTACCACGTCCGATACACAAAACGACCGGGACGTATTTTGCAGATGGTTTGTCGAAACGTTTTCACGCCCCGCCTTTTCCATTGACCTTGGTGAAAAAGAAAACCCGCCGCCGATAGAGCAGGTGCCTGCTATCGGCAAGCGGGTGCGTGAATTACTTTTGCTGAATGTTATGATGTAGCCTGTCAATGTACGCGGATCTTCGTACGGATAATATCAATAATGCGTACAATAGCGGGAGACAAAATGAGATTAACTAAAAACTCACCGATAAAGTTGACGCCCGCCAGTCCCAAAAACACCACCTGCAACGCGTTGCCGTACACGCCGAATGCATCGGGGAACATAGACGGCAAAGACGCCATGGTATCATTGAAAAACAGCAACATACCCACTACAAAGATGCCCGTGTTGATAATCGGTGCCGATACGGCGGCAATAACGGTGGTCGCGGTGAGAAACTTACCCTTAAACGCGGCATTGAGCGCCTTATAAATCAAACCTGCGCCAAGCCCTGCCGCGGTCGCTTTGAGCAAGCAGATCACCACAAAGAAAACGGGGTTTGCCGTCCAAAGCAATGCGGAAAACGCGTCTACGCCCGCAATACCCATAGCGGCGGTGATCACACCGAATACGCCGCCTAAAAACGCGCCCGTTTTCGGCCCCAATAAAAACGCGCCGATAACGATAGGCACCAGCACAAAGGACATCGGCAACGGCCCTATTTTGATAAATGAGCCCATAAATTGCAGTACCACTACCAGCGCGGTAAGCAATGCCACCTGTACCAGCCGCAAAACATTTGCACTACGATTGTTCATACAATTACCTCCACTGTCGTTCCTGCGGATACGACGTTTAGTTATATTGTAAAAGTGAATATCTACCGTTGAGATTCGCAAGGATATCGCACGGACAATTCACAAATTACCTATTTTTTTCGTATATGATACGTAACCCTTCCATTAACAGGTGTTCGTCATATTGTACGGTGTGTCGGCATACACCGACAATCTCTTTCGCAAGACCACCGGTGGCAACAACAGATGCCGCCGTGCCAAGTTCCGTCTCAAAGCGGTCGCACATGCCGTCTATCATTGCCGCCGTGCCGTATACAGCGCCTGATTGCATACACTCGACAGTATTTTTACCGATGGCACGTGCAGGAGCTTCCAGACGAATACGGGGCAAAAGCGACGTATTACTGCTAAGCGAATTGATGGACGTAAACACGCCCGCTAAAATAGCACCGCCGCGAAATGCGCCGTTTTCGTCTAAGACTGAAACGGTGGTTGCGGTGCCAAGGTCCCAGATGATACACGGTAACGGATATTTTGCCGCCGCGGCAACCGCGCCGACCAACAGGTCTGCCCCCAGTTGGGCGGGATTGTCGATACGGATGTTGATACCCGTTTTGGTGCCGGGACCAACCTGAATAGGCCGTACGCCCGTTGCTTTGCGAACAGCCTCCCGCAACGCGTGGTCCAGCGGTGGTACCACCGAAGATAAAATAGCACCGTCAATGTCTTCCGCCGCAATATTGTACAAGCGGAAAATATTACATAGATCTATAGCATATTGATCGCCCATGCGGCTGTGGTCGGTTGCCAGACGGGATTCCAAAATGAGTTTTTTGCCGTCAAATACGCCAAGCGTTATATTGGTATTGCCCATATCGATTGCGAGTAACATATATCC
The DNA here is from genome assembly GCA_045543675.1 of Acutalibacteraceae bacterium. Taxonomy (GTDB): domain Bacteria; phylum Bacillota; class Clostridia; order Oscillospirales; family Acutalibacteraceae; genus URNF01. Next base: position 6,103 of record JAZPXM010000045.1, on the reverse strand, counting down.
CGCCCCCTTTGTGATATGTAAGCGCATTTGCTTACTTGCGAACATATTATACCCCCAAAGCGCGCTAAGGTCAATAGAAAACGCATAATTGACCGCGGTTATCCACCGTCGCGATCCGCAACACCGGCAATACGATCCTCCTGCGAAGCCGAACGCGCCGTGAGACATTACACTTCTCGCGGCGCGTTCATTGCGTAGGGTAGTATTTGTTATTCTTCCATCTGTTTGCCTAAGAACGCGGCGGCGACCTGTGCCAATTTCACGTCTCCCTCGGACGGCACAGCACCCGTCTCGGATTGTAATAAGCACACCGCACCGGTCACGTCCCCCGCCGCCAAGATCGGCACCGCCACAGCGGCGCAACGGTCCATACCTTCCACGGGTTGCAGCCGATGCACGCCGCCCGCCTCGGAAACGTGGGTCCGCCGACGGTCCATCAGGTCTTCAAGCGATTCACTAATACGGCGCTCAGTAAAATCCTTGCGGTTATTGCCCGCCGCCGCTATTACGTGGTCACGGTCGCAGATAAGCACGGTGAGCCCACACGCGCGGGTCAAAACATCCGCATACTGCACCGCAAACGGCGATAATTCCCCAACGGGCGAGTACTTTTTAAACACCACTTCCCCATCCCTGTCGGTAAATATTTCCAGCGGATCGCCTTCACGGATGCGCATAGTGCGACGGATTTCTTTAGGAATGACAACCCTGCCCAAATCGTCTATTCTACGAACTATTCCAGTTGCTTTCATATATAAAAACTCCTTTGTTGATTTGATAACACTGTTATTATCTGTCGACAAAGGAGTTTTATACTGCATTTTTATTTAAGTTTTTTGCATGAAATTATTTGGTAAAATAGTTGCCGTTCCGTCATTTACAAAGCGAATATCAAATTCAAAGCTTTCTACTGTGCCATCCTTGTATTCAATGCAAATTGTCATTGCGTCGCAGAACGACGACAAATCTATATCGGGATTTTCATTTATTGCATCTATTACTTTGCTTGAGTGTTTCCAACCAATTTCAAAATAGCCTTTCCCATCTTTTTCGTCCTGAGAAATTTTTGAATAGATTTCGCCGTCTAATGATATTTTCTCACCGTGAATCCATCTTTTTGTGGGTTCAATAGAGTTGGATAGAAGACCGATCTCTACCTCTCCATAGCCGGTTTTACTCTCGATGTTTATCGCCTGAACATTTTGATTGTTATCAGGTTTTAGCTTGAAAACACCAACTCTTATAGTTTGGATAATCACATTTTCTCGTACCAATACATTCCCACGTGAAACGCCTGAAGGATTCTCATCTAAACCGATTTTAGAAAGTTCCGTTCTCAATTCTTTTTTTTCGTTTTCTGCTATTCCGTCAATTTGTGCCTTGTCAATATTTCTTATGTCAGTTACGTCAATTCTATATTGCAATGGAATCTCTACACCTTTTTGTAAGGTTGTTTCTTTCACCCCGCCCTCTTGCATAGACGCAAGAAGAATCGTGCTTTTGTAGTTGTAATCCTTTTCGCTTGTGATAGTAGGATTTTTTATAATAGGGGGTGACGACTGAAGTAAATTGCTTTTCCATACACCCAATCCAAACAAAACAGCTACTACCGCAGCACACGCAACCCAACGAACAAAAGCGTTCTTTTTCGATTTTGCCGAATGCACTTTCGCATTCATAATCTTATTCTCATCAATTTCGCCGATAGCATCAACCAATTTATCAATTTTCAATTATAACACCTTCTTCTAATAATTTGGATCGTAGCTTCTTTGGAGTTCGGTGCAACATAGATTTTACTTTGCTCTCACTAAACCCGAATTGATTTGAAATGGTAGAAATGCTGTCAAAATACCAATAGCGGCAAACGAAGATTTTTTGTTCATATAATGTGAGCTCGTCTAAAAAATCGTTAATCACCTTTGCGAGTTCCTGATTTTCCAATTCTTCGTCGATATTGGTGTTGTGTGGAATGCAGTCAGACAGTTCTTCATATGCGAGGTCAATATTTCCGCCACCTCTTTTTATTGTTCGCTTTTCTCGCCATTACTTTAAACTAACGAACCTCGTTACTTTACCTATAAAAGTCGATAGAATTGCAGGACGATTGGGCGGCATACTGTTCCATGCATTTAGATACGCGTCATTAACGCTCTCTTCCGCATCCTCTGTGTTGGAAAGAATATTAAACGCAATCGAATAACAATACCGCCCGTACTTTGCAGCAGTTTCAGTAATTGCTTTTTCATCGCGTTCCCAATACAGATCAACTATGTATTTGTCTTCCACTATTTCACCTGCCTTTCGCTTTTCGTAAAGAGCCCTTTCACTACACTACCACCCAAATTTTTAAAATGGTTGCAAATCTTCTAAAACTTATTATAACACAAAGTAAAAGCGGAGTGGAATTCCACTCCGCTTTGCTGTTATAATTCATCCAATATAGAAGAAACTCTTTTTTTCTTACTAATATCATTTTCTTTTTCTTGTCCTAAAACAAATATCGAAAATTCTATTTGTTTTTCGAACCATTTTAATGATTCTAAAAGATCTGCCTCATCTACGAAACCTAAAACTTCTTTAAAAGGTTTTTCTCTTTTGCCTGTTTTACTATTTTTCTTAATTAAATCATATACTTTTCCCACTTTTTCGGAATTAACTTTAGGAAAACCATATCTATTTAATATACAAGATAACTTTAGCACCGAACACATATAATTATCTTTAATGTTAAGAGAAATACTTTTATACTGTACATTTTCCCCGTCTTCTTTTTCAAAATACATATGTGTTGATACTCCAGTAAACAACTTAGATAAGAATTCTATAGTAAACCCTTTTTCAATATAAAGCTTTTGGATTTTTCTTAAGCCTGGGAAAAGAATGATTTTATTTACTTTTTCAGGTTGCATATTATATAGCATGGTGAAATAGGAATCGTTAAGTGAAGATAAGGACTCCTTTAGCCAACTGCTTAATAACTTTTTTTGTATTTCATCAGTTAGTTTGCAAGTATACCACGCAGCAAAATATTCCTGAAATGAGCGATGGGAAAAATGATAGTTTAGACCATCTTTTACTAACATACATACAGACAATGTCAAATCTTCCAAAAACTCATCAACAGTGAATTTAAACTGCTTAAACTTATTTTTTGCTTCAGAAATATGCTCTCTTAATTTAGTTTCTGTAAACTCGTACTCAGATTTAAAATAGGATTTAAAACAAATATAAGCAAAAATTAACTTGAAATCTTCGCATCCCAATTGAGTTCTTATATCTCGTACATATGCATCTTTTGTTGCATCATGCATGTTAAAAAGTGTTGCAAAAGCTTGATCATAAAAATCGTTTAATTTATCGGGGATTGAGGCGTGGTTATTAAATGTAAGCAGCATTATATTTAAAAGCAACGGATTTTGTGCAAAAGACTCGTATTTTTCAAATAATGTTTCTTCTAATTCTCTACAGAAAATTGTCTTTATATTTTCATCAAAATCTATTTTATTTATCAAGTTTATTGCTTGTGTTTTATTTAATGGCAACGTTTGCGCTTCACAAAAATCATTCCATGCTATAAACTCTTCTGATGGTCTTGAAGAAAGAATGTAATAATTTTCGCCATACTTATCTGCCAATTTTTTAATTTCTGCTGAAACCTTTGCTGCCTTGTCACGATTTAATTCATCAAATCCGTCCAAGAGAATAATATATCCTCCTTCCAACATACTATATTCAAAATATTCTTTTTCTAATGTGAATCCATTTTGAACTAGCACTTGATATATTGTTTCTTCTAGACAAATGTCTTTAGTTTCTATAGCATTAAAACTACGCAATTCTAAAAGCACAGGTATATTTCCAGTTGTTTCAATACTATTTAAGTATAAATGCTTAAGTAAAATAGACTTACCCATACCTCCACTACCGGTAATTATAATTTTTTTACCGGTGTTAAGAATATTGTTTATATCACATGTATCAATAGTTTTGCCATTGTAACTTAATCCTATGCACTCATAGAAAGAGTATAAATCTTTCGGTACTCTGCGATAAATAATTGTTTTGATTTTACTATACTTTCTATATGTATTATCTAAGTACTCTTCATATGCCGTTCCGTATCTAATAGCATCTTTTGAGTCCAAATCTTTGAACCATTTCTTTGTTTTGCCCCATGCACCTTTTATGGCATCCTCTATTAAGTTTGTCGTTACTTTTGTAACAACTTCTGTTGCATTAATATCCATTATACTTCCTCCGTTTCGGTTTATCTTTAAATCTAGATCAATTTCATTATAACATATAATGAAAATACAATCAACTGACAACATTTTTAATATCGTTGAATATTTGTGTTTTTATATATTCTTGTGTAATAGATCAATATAACCCTCATTAAAACACTCAAAATAATTTTTTGTGTTGGTTTCAAATAAAAGGCGAGGTGAAATTCGCCTCGCTTTTGCTATGTATAAAACCGTCCAAACCCTGTTTTGGCACCAATGCGTTCAACGGGGCAAACCAGCGAAAACCCTTGTGTTTATGCGGGTTTCATGCGGTTTGCCCTATCTATTACGACCATAAGAAGTAACAAGGTTCTCTCAGCCGCCGAAAACTTGTTTTCGTATGCGGCGTGAGGTTCTTATAACACAAGCCTCGATTCTACGAACTATTCCTGTTGCTTTCATATATTCATTTCTCCTTAATTTACAAATTGTGTTGTTATTATCTGTATTTCTGGGAGAAATATACCGCAAGATTTACTTTTAAAATGAAATGTGTTATAATAAATCAAAGGCGGTGAAACTATGCTTGATATTTGTTTTAGTGATTCTGTTGGCGGTCTTTTGCTCGAGGTTAAAAATATCATTAAAAGCGATTTTATATTCCCCTTGGATTTGCATTTGAACTATAAAAGTCTTGATGGAGATATAATTGAAATTCAAACTAAAAGAAACGTTGAAACGTTAAAATATTTCTATAAAACAGTTACGGAAAAAGAATTAGAAAAGGAATATAAAAAAGAATTAAAAAAAGCATATAAAGCACAAGAAATGTTAAAAGACTTCTTGTCTGAAGGTCAGGAAATTAGATTATGGTTAAGTAATAATGCGAATGACCGTTGTGGATTATACTGGTTTTGCAATTTAGTAAAAGATTTTGAAAATAAAATATCGGTAGTTTCTTGTCCTGGATACGAATATGATGACATCAAGAACAAAACGTTTGAAAATAGGAAGTGGGCATCTTTTAGCAATCCATATTTTATGGCAGAATTTGTTAAAAAATCTCAAATTCTCAACAAAAACGAAATCTTCGCCTACGCACAAACGTGGGAATATATGGTCAAAGAAAATGCACCTTTTAGAATTTTAATAGATGATTCAATTGTTGGTGTTAAGGAAGATTTCTTCGATAATGTTATTTTAAGTTTTGTTAGCAACGAACCAAAACCACAATCATTTGTTATGGGGAAAATGTTAGGGAAATGGCAAGGTGGTTGTGAGGTCGCTTTTATATCAGAGAGAATTGAATATTTAATTGAAATTGGTAAAATTAAAATATGTGAAGAAAAAACTGACGATAACGAGTGTTATTGGCCGAGAACACTTTCTCTTGCATAAAAATAACGGAGTGGAAAACCACTCCGTTATTTTAGTTTATAATATCTTTCCACCACACTATGTATCGCCAAGCAAAACTTGTCGACAGGTGTCAATGTTGTCTGTGATGGCGGCAGCCGAGACCGTCTTCACGTATGCGCATTGTTCTGCGGATTTCTTTGGGAATAACCACACGGCCTAAATCGTCAATTTTTCTCACTATACCTGTTGCTTTAATATATACATTTCTCCTTAAATTACAAATTGTGTTGTTATTATCTGTATTTTGAGGAGAGTTATACTGCAATTTACAAAAACAAATCAACTCAAACTATGTTTTTATAGTTATACTTTATTTAAATGTCCGGCCATTCCTTCTTTAATTCTGCCATTTTATTTCTAAGAAATTCTGCACTATCCGGATACTTTTTCTCTATGCGCTCTGACAAAGTCCAAATCGCATAAAATAGGGCCTTAGCCGACTGAACATCATTAAA
>JAZPXM010000044.1:0-5652 GCA_045543675.1 Acutalibacteraceae bacterium | reverse complement strand
AACCGTTGCTGATACCGTTTACTACTTCAATTACATACGTCCTGTTCGAAAACTTAAAAGAAAACCGCCAGTCCAATACAGGCTTGAACTGGCAACTTAATTCTTTCCTTTTTTGTGTCTACTAACTATTGACTACTTCATATCACGCCTTTTTGCTATCTTTTAATTGTATGAAAATGCCAAGAATAATCACAAAAAGTCCCACCACCGCATACACGGTAATCGGTTCCTTGAGCAACAAAGACGTCCATACCAAAGACAAAAACGGGGTGATATACGCCAAATTGGAAATTTTTGCGGTATTGCCGCTTGACAACGCCAAAATCCAACACATGGTAGGTATCGCAAAAGACAGTACACCGTTAAAAGCGAGCCCTGCCAACTGCGCCGCTTGCGGCAAAAACATATTCCCGTTTATTGCATTAACCGCCAGCGCTATCACAAAAGTCGCACCAAATGCCACCATTGTCGCTGTTTGGGTATCGTACCGCCATTTTTGGTTAAGGGACGTAAAAATACCGTAGGACACCGCACCGAGTATACAACCGCCGATACCGATACCCGTCTGCACCGTTAAATGCAACAAATCACCGCCCGTGACAATCACCACACCCAAAAAGGAGAGTACAATCGCCACCGCTTTGCGTACCGTCATTTTTTCTTTCAGTAGTACGCAAGCAAACACCACGCTCATAATCGGCCACAGATAGTTGATGATAAACGCCTGTGAAGCAGGCAGACGCGCCGCGCCTATGTAGTAAAACATATAGTACAGAAACGTCCCGGGCAAACCTGCTATTACCATTTTGAGATAATCTTTTGCGGAAAGTTGTCGCATTTGACGCACTTTGCCGTTACACAGTCCTAACAAGAACAAAAAAACCGCCGCAAACAGCGCACCGATGCAAAGCACCTGCATCCCTATCATACTATCAAGCAGCAGTTTGGATACGGTCGCCATTGTAGACCACAGCAAAATGGATATTCCCGCAAAAATAAACGATTTTTTCATAGTTCTTTTCTCCGCATCACACAGAAAATCCCCCGTGACGTATGTCACAGGGGAAAGGTTTTCTTACAAAAGACGGGTATACCCGTCCCCATACTGTACACAACGGGACACACGACTTAAGGTCGCCGAAGAAATCTCGGTTTCTTCTATTACCTGCGCGTACGTTTTTCCGTCTTTCAGCAATTTCGCCGCGCGCAGTCGCTGTGCCATCTGCTCGATCTCTTTAGCAGTGCAAAGGTCATCAAATAACGCCTTGACATCATCGGTCGTTTGCAGAGATGCCAGCAATTGATACAGATCGGCAGTCATTTCGGCTGTACGTTTTCTGTCTTTCATCCGTTATCCCTCCAAGGATTTGCTCAGGAAGGCGCGGGTCTTTTCCGATTGTGGATGGTCAAACACCTGCTCGGGCGTACCCATCTCCTCAATAACGCCGTCCGCCATAAAAATGACCTTATCCGACACACCGCGCGCAAATTCCATCTCGTGGGTAACCACGATCATGGTGCTGTCCTTATCTTTTAAGCTGCGGATAACTTTCAGCACTTCTCCCGTCAGTTCGGGGTCAAGCGCTGACGTTGGTTCGTCAAAACAAAGAATATCGGGATTGAGCGCTAACGCACGCGCAATAGCTACACGTTGTTGCTGACCGCCGGACAACTGACACGGATACTTATCCGCATGCGCCGTCAAATCGACCCGCGCGATCAGATCATCTGCCAAACGGGAAATCTCCTCCGCCGTACCGCGTTTTAACAAGGTCGGCGCTAAGGTGATATTTTCCTTTATCGTATACTGCGGAAACAGATTGAAATTCTGGAACACAAGCCCGAAATGCAGGCGGTTTTCCCGTATTTCCTCATCACTCAGCGTATGCTGGCTTTCTCCGTCAAACAGCAATTTACCGTCAATGCTGATAGTACCGACATCCGGCGTTTCAAGAAAATTTAAGCACCGCAACAGCGTGGTTTTACCCGATCCCGAAGAGCCGATAATGGACAACACTTCGCCTTTCTCAAGAGAAAAACCAATACCTTTGAGTACCTCGGTCTTGCCGAAACTCTTTATTATGTTGTTGACCTCTAATAATGCCATATCTTAACTCCTGAAATAACTCAGTTTCTTCTCGACTTTACCGAGTACGATAGTCAGAATACCAACGAAAATCAGATAAAACGCACCCGTATAGAACAACGGCCACACCATCGCTTTCGTCGCCGCCAGATCTTTCGCCTGTTTAATGATTTCACAAACCACGATACAGTTGGCAAGCGCAGTGTCCTTGATCAAAGTGATAATTTCATTGGACATCGGCGGGACGATACGTTTTACCACCTGTTTAAATACAATTTTACGGAACACCTGCGACTTGGTCAGACCAAGCACGTACCCCGCTTCGTACTGTCCCTGCGAAATGCTTTCGATACCGCCACGGTAGATTTCGGAAAAATAACACGCATAGTTGATGGTAAACGCGATAAGCACCGCAACAATTCTGCCCGCATCCTGTATGCCGTAATTGATAAGCATAAACTTATCAATTTCGCCGAACAACTGGAAATTGAACAACAAACCGGGCACGTAATAAATAATGAATATCTGGAGCATCAGCGGCACGCCCCTGATGATCCAGACAAACACTTTGGATATTGCTTTTATCGGTTTGAAACGGCTCATAGAACAAAACGCTATAGGCAAACCAAGCGGTGCGCCGCAAAGCAGCGTCACCGCAAAGATCAGCAAAGATATTTTGAAGCCGTCAAACAGAAATGAAGTAACTTCTAAAAAAGACATACCTTCACCTATTAAACGTTTTCTTATTTTTTCTGGTCAGCAAAATCGACGATAGCAGTATTTTCTACACCGTACTTTTTCGCCAGATCAGCAATGAAGCCGGAAGCACCGAGTTTTTCGAGCTGCTCGTTAACTTTTGCAGTGAGTTCGCTGCCTTTTTTGAAACCGATAGCATAAAATTCTACTTCGCTGGAAAGACCGTCCACAACGGTGGGATCCGCATAGTCGCCTTTGCCGCAGTAGCTCTTTGCAAGCTGTGCATCCAGAACAGCAAAATCAGCAGTGCCGGATTTTACTTCCATCAGACAGTCGGTCTGCTTCGGGAAACCTTTGAAAGTGGTACCTTCAAAACCTTTTGCGTAGGTTTCGCCGGCAGAACCGCTTTCCGCAACGCCCATTTTACCGTTGAGATCCGCCGCCGCTTTTACGTTGGCGTCTTTCTTCACAACAACGACCTGCTGGTTTTCCATATAGTTATAGGAGAAGTCTACTTTGTCTGCACGCTGTACACCGTCGTCATCAGCGGTGTTGCAGGTGAAACCGTTCCATACGCAATCAATGGTATTGGAATTCAAGTCGGTATATTTGCTGGTCCATTCGATTTCTTTGAAGATAACTTCATAGCCGAGTTCCGCAAATACTTTTTCAGCCAATTCGGTGTCAAAACCAACCAATTTGCCTTCTTCGTTTTTGTAGTTCATCGGTTCGTAAATGGTGTAACCAACGGTTACGGTTTGCTTGGTGCTGTTACAACCTGCGAAACAGCAAACCATCATAAGGGTTGCCAAAACAATTGCTAATACCTTTTTCATCTTACATATCTCCTTTTCGCTCTTACAAGCTTTGTTGATGTGGGTATTATACTTTACTTCGCTAAAGATGTAAAGTGCTTTTTGCAAAATTCTTTATCTTTGTATACTTTACCAAACTAAAGAGTTAAAGTTTGTGCATATTGTACAAAAAGAAAAAGAGCGGTTGCAAACCGCTCTTTATATATACATTATATATTAGCGCGCCGTTGCGATGAAGAACAGCGCCAAAGTACCGGGACCGCTGTGCGCGCCGATCACGGGACCGACATAATCGGTCATCATCACGGTAACTCCGTATTTTTCTTGCATTAGTCCCGCCAATTTTTCTGCATCTTCGGGGCAATCGCCGTGACTGATAAAAACAGGGGCTTCTCTGTCTTTTACTGTTTCGCCGTATTTATCCGCCAAAGCCGTAATGGCCGCCAAACGACCGCGACTTTTGCTCATATTGATAAGGTGACCCTCGTCGTCCATATGCAATACGGGTTTGATACCCAGCATCGTCCCCACCAACGCCACCGCACCGCTGATACGGCCGCCGCGTTTTAAGAAGTTCAGGTCATCTACCGTAAACCAATGTGCCAAATGCGGCAGGGTCTCCTGTACATACGCCGCCACTTCGGCAATGGTCGCACCTTTTTTCTTCTGTTCCACCGCCAAATATACCAACAATCCCTGCCCGAGTGACGCCGCCAACGTATCCACCGTCAACACCACATGGTCGGGGTACTGTTCTTTTAATTCTTCCGCCGCAATGGCTGCAGACTGATAGGTAGTAGACAAACCGCTGGAAAAGCCGAGATACAAAACATCCTTGCCGTCCTGCAAAAACGGTTCAAACGTCTCTCTAAAAGTGGTAATATTCGCCGCAGAAGTACGCGCCATTTTACCCCCGCGCAATTCGTCGTAAAATGCATGCGGTTCTATCTCATTATTCTTGCGATTATCTGCACCATCCACCAGCACGTCCAACTGCACACAATGCACACCCCAATCAGCAAGCTTTTTTTCTGCCACATCGCAAGACGAGTCTGTAATAATGATAAAATCAGTCATTTAAAGATGCCTCCTTTTTTGTTCCCCCATATTATACATAATGTCCACTCCACCGTCACGGAACTTTTCTTCTTTTTCACTCGACTGTTCACGCGCTTTTGGTAGAACGCCTTTTTTCGACTCTACTCACAGTAGAGTTCACTGTTTTTTCACTTGAAATCACTGAAATTGTGTGGTAGAATATACGTGAGCAAGAAAAGAGGTGCCGTATGAAAGATATAAAATTGATTATCGCAAAAAACATCATTGACCTGCGTAAACGAGACGGCATGACACAAGCGGAACTTGCCGAACGGCTCAATTATTCCGACAAAGCGGTTTCTAAGTGGGAACGCGGCGAATCGGTGCCCGATATTACCATATTAAAAGCTATTGCTGATATGTTTGCGGTCAAGGTAGATTATCTCATCACCGCGGAACATACCGATACGTCCTTGGAAGTCCCTAAAATGAGCAAACGGCAACGACGTAACCGCAAACTGATTTTAGGTATGTGCCTAATGTTGGTATGGCTAATTGCAACCTTTGTGTTTGTGATACTGCAAACTGCTTTGCCGCAACAACCGCTCTTGTGGCTGAGTTTTGTGTACGCTGTGCCCGTGTCGCTGATTGTATGGCTGGTGTTTAACAGCATCTGGTTTAACACGAAGAATAATTTTCTCATCATCTCCGCATTGGTGTGGTCGTCGTTAGCGGTCGTGTATCTCTCGTTGATATTCATCATCCGCTTTAACGTGTGGCTGTTGTTTCTCATCGGTATTCCTGCACAGATTATTGTCATTCTGTGGGCAGGTATTCGCACAGGCAAATAATAAAAACGTGTTTCGGTATACCGAAATGAAGTGGTATAGTGATGGTAGACACAAAAAAGTGTCTACCATCACTTTTTATGTTAGAATAAAAGAAAGGGAGTGATTGTAATGGGAAGACCAAAAGGCGGAACAAATATTAGTCACAGTAAAGAAGAAAAGTTGGCAT
>JAZPXM010000043.1:0-3699 GCA_045543675.1 Acutalibacteraceae bacterium | reverse complement strand
CAGGATTTACCGTAAAAGACCCCCAAATGTAAGCGTTGTTGCATACGGTAGGTGAGAGCATTTTTGTAAATGAAAATCAGGTTGCCACCGCGAACAGCGTGTGCGAAGCGTTCGAGAAAAACGGTATTGCCTATATGCCGCTGAAAGGTCTTGTGTTACGGGATATGTACCCCGCCGCGGAAATGCGGACAATGGGGGATGTGGATATTCTGATCAAGACCGAACAGTATCCCGCAATTTGCGAGATTTTACGATCCCTTGGATTTACTTCCGTACTGGAAAGTGTATATGAACTGGTTTGGCAGAAAGACGGTGTGCTGTACCTCGAACTGCACAAATCCTTGTTCCCTACGTACGATGCGGATTTTCACACAGAGTTTGGCGACGGTTGGGATAGAGCGGTGCGCCAAGGCGATACCTGTCGTTACGCCTTATCCTTGGAGGACACTTTTGTGTATCTGCTGACCCATTTTGCCAAGCATTATTTGGATGGCGGCATCGGATTTCGGCATCTGGCGGATTTGTGGGTATATTTGCAAGCACATCCCGATTTGGATACCGCGCGTATGTTGCCGGTGCTGGAGCGTTTGCATCTGCGCGCGTTTTATGAAAACGTGGTGTACGCGCTGTCTGTTTGGATGGAAGATGCACCGATAACACCTGCGGCCACCGCAATTTTACATACGGTGTGGGCTTCGGGTGTGTACGGCACTGCCGAAGACCACCGCATTGCAGGGGCGGAGCGGCACACGGTAACGTCTGCTTCGCAGATGAAACGCCGTCACTTTTTATCATTTATGTTCCCGCCTTTCGAATTGATGTCTTACGCATACCCCGTTTTGAAAAAGGCGCCGTTTCTGTTGCCGTTTGTGTATATTTGGCGCTTTATCACAAAAGCGCTGTTGCGACCAAAACAGGTGTTGCAACGCAGTAAAGACGTAATTACTGTCACCGAAGATGACGTCAAAAACCGGCAGGAAGCCTTACGCTTGGTGGGACTTTTACCTGCTGCTGACCGCAAATATGTGTAGAGACAGAATATCGCAGATATATGTTACAAAAAAACAGAGAAGATACACAAAATGTATCTTCTCTGTTTTTTGTAGATGCTATTTATCGATATCATCGATGTTGTAGGGGGTCGTCTGGTACACAAAGTAGTTCAACCAGTTGGTAAACAGTAAATTCGCGTGAGAACGCCACGTGACCAAGGGTGCCTTGGTGTCATCGTCATTGGGATAATAATTGTATGGCACGTCAATGGGCAACCCCAAATTTTTATCCCGCAGATATTCTTTCTCCAGCGTATCTGCATCGTATTCCAGATGCCCCGTCACGAAGAACTGGCGGGTGTTTTTAGATGCTACTGCCAGTACACCGGCTGACGCAGAAGACGCTAAAATACGCAGTTCTTCCACCGCTTCCACATCTTCTCGTAAAATGGTGGTATGGCGGGAATGGGGTGCCATAAACACGTCGTCAAAGCCGCGGCACAGCATAGAGTTTTTATATTCCACCGTATGTGGAAAGATGCCGAACAATTTTTTATCCAACTGCTGTTTATCAATGCCGTAGTGGTAGTAAAGGCCTGCCTGCGCGCCCCAACAGATGTGCAACGTGCTGTGCACGTGGGTTTTACTCCACTCCATAATTTCGCACAGTTCTTCCCAGTAATCCACCTGCTCAAACGGCATATGCTCTACGGGTGCACCCGTGATGATCATACCGTCATATTTGTTGTGTTTCACTTCTTCAAAGGTTTTGTAGAAAGAAATCAAGTGGTCCAGCGGTGTATTTTTGGATTCGTGTGTTTTGGTGTGTAACAGTTCTAATTCCACCTGCAAGGGCGAGTTACCGAGCAGACGGGAAAACTGCGTTTCGGTGACGATCTTGGTGGGCATCAGGTTTAAAAGCAGAATTTTCAAAGGACGGATATCCTGCGTAATCGCCCGCTTTTCGGTCATCGCAAAAATATTTTCACGCAGTAACGCTTCTACCGCGGGTAATGCGTCGGGAATTTTAATCGGCATACTCTCACCTCACAAGGAAAATGGTATGGTTTAGATATACGCTAAGGCCTGGCGGATATCATTGATGATATCTTCACTGTCTTCAATGCCGCAGGACAGACGGATAAGGTCGGGGGTGATACCCGCCGCTGCCAATTCGTCGTCGTTCATCTGTCTGTGTGTCGCGTTAGCAGGATGCAGACAGCAGGTCTTGGCATCTGCTACGTGGGTAGCGATGGACGCCAGTTTCAAGTTTTTCATCAGCGTTTCTGCGGCTTTTCTGCCGCCTTTAACGCCGAAACTGATAACGCCGCAAGCGCCGTTAGGCAGATATTTTTTCGCCAATTCGTAGTTTTTATCACCCGGTAACCCGCTGTAACGGACCCAAGCAACCTTTTCTTCGTTTGCCAGGAATTCTGCAACCGCCTGTGCGTTGTCGCTGTGACGGCGCATACGCAAAGACAGACTTTCAATGCCGAGATTGATATAGTAAGCACTTTGCGGAGACTGGGTAGCACCAAGATCACGCATCAACTGCGCGGTGGCTTTAGTGATATACGCACCTTCTAAACCGAAACGTTCGGTGTAGGTGACGCCGTGATAACTTTCGTCCGGCGTGCAAAGACCGGGGAACTTATCGGGATATTTGGTCCAGTCAAATTTGCCCGAATCCACGATGCAACCGCCAACCGAAGAGCCGTGACCATCCAAATATTTGGTAGTGGAATGGGTCACGATATCTGCGCCGAAATCGAACGGACGGCAGAGAATCGGGGTGGCAAAGGTGTTATCCACGATCAGCGGTACACCGTGGTCGTGTGCCGCACCTGCAAATTTTTCAAAATCCAACACATCTAAAGCGGGGTTGGCAATGGTTTCACCGAATACCGCTTTGGTATTGGGACGGAATGCCGCGTCCAATTCTTCACGGGTGCAATCGGGCGCCACAAAAGTAAAGTCAATGCCCATACGCTTCATGGTTACCGCAAACAAATTATACGTACCGCCGTAAATCGCGGATGAAGAAATGACGTGGTCACCGCAAGACGCAATGTTGAAAACCGCAAAGAAAGATGCCGCCTGACCGGAAGAGGTCAGCATGGCAGCGGTACCACCTTCCAGCGCACAGATCTTCGCCGCGACGTTGTCGCAGGTGGGATTTTGCAAACGGGAATAGAAGTAACCGCTTGCTTCTAAGTCGAACAGTTTACCCATATCTTCGCTGGTATCATATTTAAAAGTAGTGCTTTGCACAATCGGCATCTGGCGGGGTTCACCGTTTTTGGGGAAATAGCCGCTGTGAATGCATTTGGTATCGGGTTTGTAGTTGTTCATTGTTTTCATCCCTTTTAGTTTTAAGATTATAAGTATTATACTTTGTTTTATCTTTGGTGTCAATACAAAAGAAATTACCAAAACGGGGAAAGCAAGGCAATATACAGGAGCAATCTTTGGCTTTTTATAAAAAAAGGGAAGCGAAATTCGCTTCCCTTTTTGCTGTTATTCTTGCGTTATTGCTTTTTCTTCGGGCGTTTGATTTTGTTGAGTTTGGCATTCAGGTCTAACAGTTCTTCTTTCGTGAACTTGATGTCCGCCATACCGCCCATCAAGGTGAACAAGCGCAGCACGGTAAAGCCGCACATCATACTCATCATTTCGGGACCGATTTCAAATCCCATCGCTTCCATTT
>JAZPXM010000042.1:0-7923 GCA_045543675.1 Acutalibacteraceae bacterium | reverse complement strand
CGTAAGCGCACAAAATAAAAATCCCCCACCGTCCTGCGGACGGAGCCCCCTTTAGGCAAGGGGGCCTTTGTATATGCAACGAATGATATTGTAGGGAAAGGATGTATCCGGTTCGCAAACAATCGGGAACGGTATGCTCATTTCCCGAACGACACCAAAACGGTTTTCCTTTCTATCCGTTTTGTAACGGCGGAAAGCAACAGAAAATTCACGGCAAACCCCAACGGCGCACCTGCAACGCCAAACGGTGCGCCGAGTAAAACATCCCACAATATAACGGTCAACAAACCGCCTGCCAGTCCTGTGCGGAATGCACGCGGATGGGTGGGATTGCCGCGTAATGCGTAAATGAGCGGCGGCACGATCAGCGGACACCAAAAGGTGTAGGCGAGTTTTAAAATCACAAAAATGTCCGGCAACAGCAACGCCGCGGCGGTGGCGGCAACGCCCGTTAAGGCATTGGTTAAGCGCAAGGCGGTCAATTCCTTGTCGGCGGAAACGATGTGAAGCGGGCGTAACGTATCGTGTATGAGCCCTACCGCCGCACCGTTTAAAAATCCGTCAGCGGCAGAGAGCAACATAGACACCAAAGATGCCATGACGATGCCGCGTATCCCGATGGGCAGTATCGTGTTGATAAGTGCGGGCATTGCATCGGCAGGTATAGCGGTAACGCGAAGTGTACGGGCGGTCAAGCCGATAAAAAAGGTGATAAAAAAGAACGGTATCGAGAAAATGCCGCCCGCAACGGTGCCGCGTGCGGCGGCTTTTAAGTTTTTACCTATCAGCAAGCGTTGGGTATACGGTGGGGCTAATAATTCGCCGCACGCAAAGGTGGCGATAAGCGAAAAAAGGGACAATACCGACCGTTCGTTTAAGGGGTTAAAAAGCGCTGTGGGGGTGGCGGCTATCACCGTGCCGACCCCTCCCGCCTTTGTAACGGCACACGTCAACAACAGCGGCATACCGATTGCCAACAACGCAAACTGTACCACGTCAGCGGCAATGACCGAGCGCAGACCGCCGACAGTGGAGTATATCAGTACCACCGCCACACCGATAAGCACCCCGACGGTAGGCGGGATACCCAGCAAGGTATGTAAGATCCCACCCATACCTTCTACCTGCGCACCTACCACTCCCGCAGACGTCAAAAATGAGAAAAATCCCGTTAAAATGCCTGCCCGTCTGCCGTAACTTTGCGCCATAATGTCTCCTACCGACCAAGCACCGCGAAAGCGGGCAATACCGCTTGTGAGAAACATGCCTGTCAGTATGGTGGCGGTGCTGAAACCGAGCAACGCCACCGTCATACCGATACCGTTTTCAAACGCCGCGGCGGCGTTGCCTGCTGAAAATCCGCCACCGATGAATGATGCCGCCATACTCATAAAAATGATAGGCGCGCCGTAAGTTTTGTCGGTAGCGGTAAAGCCGTCCGCCGTTTTGACTTCCCGCCCGCCGAATAAACCAATGCCGAGTAAAACTGCTATATACAGAACCACGATCCAGATATCCACCTATCTCACACCCTTTGTGGAAAATATGAAAACGATATGTAAAATATACGGGAAGCGGTTGAAAAAAAGGTATAATAATGGTATAGTATTGTCAAGAGAAGGAAATGTTGTATGTGCCTCGATATGGAAATATCCGCTTGGGCATCGACTGTGGTATTCAAATTTTGAAGTACACCGATATGCGATACGGGTATTGATGTTACTGTGATAGGAGTGAAAGCGTTGGCAAAACGTGTATTTTTAGTGGTGCTGGATTCGTTTGGCATCGGGGCCGCGCCCGACGCGGCAGATTTCGGAGATGTGGGGACGAACACCTTAAAACGCATCTCGCAATCGGCACAGTTTCGTGCGGATACGTTTTCGAAACTGGGACTTTTTAATATCGACGGGGTGGATTACGGCGTGCCGCAGATGTATCCCTTGGCGGCGCACGCGCGTATGCAAGAGCGTTCCCGCGGCAAAGATACGACCATCGGGCATTGGGAGATAGCAGGTCTTATTTCCGAAACGCCCTTGCCCACCTATCCCGACGGGTTTCCTGCCGACGTCATCGACGCGTTCGCAAAAGCAACGGGTCGCGGCGTGTTGTGCAACAAACCCTATTCGGGCACAGCGGTAATTGCCGATTACGGCGAACAGCACGTTAAAACAGGGGATCTGATCGTGTATACCTCCGCTGACAGCGTGTTTCAGATTGCGGCACACGAAGACGTTGTGCCGATAGAAACGCTGTACGACTATTGCCGTAAAGCGCGTGAAATTTTGAAAGGTAAACACGGTGTCGGCAGGGTGATCGCCCGCCCGTTTACGGGTACGGCTCCCAACTTTACACGCACCTCACGCCGTCGCGATTTTTCGCTCGTACCGCCTAAAGACACGGTGCTGGACGCGATTAAAAACGCGGGTAAAGACGTGATTGCGGTTGGCAAGATCGAAGATATTTTCGCGCAGAAAGGCGTGACCCGTGCCATACACACCGCTAATAATGCGGAAGGTATGCAGGTGGCGTTGGATATTCAGAAACAAGATTTTACGGGATTGTGTTTTATCAACTTGGTGGATTTTGATATGCTGTACGGTCACCGTCAGGACGTGGACGGCTATGCCGCCGCCATAGCGGCGGTGGATACGTGGTTGCCGTCTTTCTTGAGTGAGATGCGTGAGGACGATCTGCTGATGATTACCGCGGACCACGGTTGCGACCCGGGTGATGACAGTACCGACCACACCAGAGAATATACGCCGTTTTTGATGATTGGCGGGGGTGTATATCCCCGCAATTACGGCACCCGTGACACCTTTGCGGACATTGCCGCCACCATAGCGGCGGCGTTGGACGTACCGTTTACCTGCGCGGGTGTTAGTATGTTGGGGGATGCGGAATGAATACAGAACAGTTGTGTGCTGTAGCACAAAAGGCAAGAGAAAACGCTTACGCACCGTACTCGCATTTTACGGTAGGCGCGGCGTTGCTGTGTGACAACGGCAACGTATACACGGGGTGCAACATTGAAAACGCTTCCTTTTCCCCGACGGTGTGCGCCGAGCGGGTGGCGTTGTTCAAAGCGGTAAGTGACGGCGAACGCCATTTTACCGCCTTGGCGATAGCGGGCGGTAAAGTGGGGGAGACTGCCGATATTACCCCTTGCGGCGTGTGCCGCCAGGTGTTGTCGGAATTTTGTGAAGCTGCCATGCCCGTCTATCTTGTATGCGCAGACGGCAATGTAGATACTATGACGTTAGGTGACTTGTTGCCGCGTACGTTTGTATTGGAGAAGAACGATGACAATGTATGATATTATCCGCAAAAAGCGGGACGGCGGAGAACTTTCCGCTGAAGAAATTGCTTTTTTTGTAGACGGTTATACCAAAGGGGAGATCCCCGATTATCAGGCGTCTGCTTTGTGTATGGCGGTGTTCTTTAAAGGTATGACACCGCGGGAAACTGCCGATCTGACCTTAAAAATGGCGGCGTCGGGTGACGCCGTGGATCTATCGATGTTCGGTACCTTGTCCGCTGATAAACATTCTACCGGCGGCGTCGGTGATAAAACGTCGCTCATCGTGGCGCCGATAGCGGCGGCATTGGGCGGTAAGATCGCCAAAATGAGCGGTCGCGGCTTAGGACATACGGGCGGTACGGTGGATAAATTGGAAAGTATCGCAGGATATACAACCACCTTGACCCCCGACGCGTTTATCGCACAGGTGGAACAGGTGGGCATTGCGGTTATCGGGCAGAGTGGTAACTTGGCACCTGCCGACAAACTGTTGTATGCGTTGCGTGACGTCACCGCGACGGTGGATAGTTTACCGCTGATCACATCCAGTATTATGAGCAAAAAACTGGCGGCAGGCGCACATAATATCGTGTTAGACGTTAAAGTCGGCAGCGGCGCGTTTATGAAAACGGAAGAAGATGCCAAAGCGTTGGCACGGGCAATGGTGGACATCGGCTGTCGTTGCGGCAGACGGGTTTCGGCGTTGATCACGTCGATGGACGCGCCGTTGGGCGATGCTGTCGGCAACGCTTTGGAAGTGAAAGAGGCGGTTGACGTCTTAAAAGGCAAAAAAGGCGACCTGCGTGACGTGTGTCTGGCGTTGGCCGGCGAAATGGCATCGCAGTTTTTGGAAATGCCTGCCGAT
Source organism: Acutalibacteraceae bacterium (assembly GCA_045543675.1). Classification (GTDB taxonomy): domain Bacteria; phylum Bacillota; class Clostridia; order Oscillospirales; family Acutalibacteraceae; genus URNF01. Next base: position 3,757 of record JAZPXM010000042.1, on the reverse strand, counting down.
GCGGCGTTGGCGCTGGCAACCGAAACGTTGGACAGCGGCAAAGCACTGCAAAAAATGCGGGAATGGATCGCGGCACAAGGGGGAGACGCCCGCTTTATCGACGACCCTGCGCAGTTGCCGCAGGCGGCGTACAGCCGTGACGTGATTTGCTCTGCCAATGGGTTTATCACCGCTATGAATGCGGAAGAGATCGGTATGGTAGGGGTAACGCTCGGTGCAGGCAGAAAGACCAAAGCGGACAGTATTGATCACGCGGCGGGGCTTATTCTGCATAAAAAGACGGGAGAGGCCGTGAAAGTCGGAGATGTGCTTTGCACCTTGTTTACCGAGCGGGAAGAAACGTTAGATATGGCACAACAGCGCTTTTTGGACGCGATCACCGTCGGTGATACCGCGCCCGCTAAGAAACCGTTGATTGTGGATGTTATCAAAGGAGTGTGACCGATATGAAAAGAGCAGGTTCTGTACTCATCAGAATTTTGGCGTGTGTGATCGCGGTGGCGGGTATGTTTTGGTTTGATCTGCCGCCTGTCAACCTGCGCAGTGAAGAATTCTGGGGGTTTCTCATCAAGAGCATCATTGTGTGCACGGTGATCGTTTGTATCAGCGGTGTGTGGGGCTTTATCAAACGCAATGTCGGCGGCAATAAAGCGCACGGCAAGGAAATTTTAACCGACGGTAAACAGGCGCTGAAAGCCGCCGCTTTGCCGGTCAAAATCGTGATTTTCACGGTGGTTGGTATCATTTTGTTTTCCCTGCTGATGTCTCTCATCGGCGCACGCATTTTTAATGCGAAGAAATACGCGTCTTTGATTGAAACGGTAGACGGGGATTTTGCTGCCGACGTTGCGGAGTTGTCTATGTCCCAGATCCCCGTGGTGGACCGTGACACCGCCACCCGTCTGGGACAGAGAAAACTGGGCGAAATGAGCGATCTGGTGTCCCAGTTTGAAATTGAAGATGACTATACGCAGATCAACTTTAACGACCGTCCCACCCGCGTGACCCCGTTGAAATATGCGGACTTTATCAAGTGGTGTACCAACACCGCTGACGGTGTTCCGGCCTATATCACGGTGGATCTGACCACGCAGGAAGCAGACCTTGTGCGCTTGGCGGATTTGGGGTTGGGTAACATCCGCTATTCGAGAAGCGAATATTTGTTGCGTAACGTGGACCGCGCTTTGCGGTTGAAATACCCCACCAAAATTTTCGGCAGCGTGTCTTTTGAAATCGACGAAGAGGGCACACCGTTCTGGGTGGCATCGGTCATTCAGTATAAGATCGGTTTCTGGAGCGGTCCCGATATTTGCGGCGTGGTGCTGATGAACGCCACCACCGGCGAAAGTAATTACTACGGGCTTGCCGATATTCCGCAATGGGTAGACCAGGCGTACGTGGAAAATATGCTGTTCCAGCAGTTGACCGATAACGGTCTGTTAAAGAACGGGTACTGGAACTCGGTGTTCGGTCAAAAGGGCTGTGTGATGCCTACCGACGGGTATAATTATCTGGCGATCGACGACGATGTGTGGATGTACACGGGTATCACGTCGGTGACCGCGGACGAATCCAATATCGGTTTTGTGCTGGTGAATTTGCGTACCAAAGAAGCGCGGTATTACGTGCAGGCGGGCGCGGAAGAATATTCCGCGATGGACTCTGCCAAGGGACAGATTCAGGAAAAAAACTATAACGCCACTTTCCCGATCTTGCTGAACGTAGGCGGCAGACCTACCTACTTTATGTCGCTGAAAGACGATGCAGGGCTTGTGAAAATGTACGCGTTTGTGGATATGGAACAGTATCAGATCGTCGGCACGGGCACGACGGTGGATAAAGCAAGAGAAGCGTATATCAGCGCGCTTGCCGACGAGAAGATCGAAACCGATACTAATACCGAAATGGAAACGATAGCGCATGCATCAGGCGTTGTCACCGCTTTGGCAAGCGCTGTGGTGGACGGCAACACGCAGTATTATGTAAAATTGGACGGCGTGGACGGCATTGTGGTACTGCCTGCGTCTCTTTCCAAAGAACTGCCGTTCTTGAAAGTCGGGGACACCTTGACCGTGTCCTACACAAACGGCAAACCTACCGCCGTTACGATCGGATAAATCTAAGGAATACGCAAGAGAAGATACACTATGCGGTGTATCTTCTCTTTTTTGTTGGTGTTTTTCTGTCAAATAAAACGTAAAACGGGACGATGTGGACGTCGTCCCCTGCGGAAATGCAATAAATGCCAAAAAAACGAACGGGCGGGGACGCCCGTCCCTACGCATGTATTCCCAATGTTATCGTAGGGGTGTGCCTTAAAAGCCCGCCCGCCAATTCCTAGTAAAAACCTAGGGTTTTGCTCCCCTTTATTATTCAGACATTTTCCCTGTCGAGGGAATACCCTTTAGGCAAGAGGCTTATACATACCCAACCAATTACATCTGCCCGAAAACACAAAAAAGCATCCTGTAGGGAACGACCTTAAGCACCGTTCCGTAACGCAACGTATAAACGTTATTTTTTTGTTGCAAATTCTAAAACCGTATGGTAAAATATGTTTGCCAAACCAATTGAATATAAAACATGGGGCAATTTTTTATTTTAGAGATGCTTGCCTTTTTACACCTATGCAGTTGAATTTGATAAAAATGCAAATTCTGACAATGTATAGGTGTATTGCCCTTTATATTGAATTGGTTTGGCGACTATCGGAGTTTGCGTTTTTTGTGCGACTGCTTCGGTGGTCGCACTTTTTATTTTTCGGGAGGAAACACGATGAAAAAGATTATAGCATTGTTTGTGACGGTGACGGTAATGTTGTCCGTTTTGCTGCTGGGGACGTTCTCACTGACTGTGAGTGCGGAAAACGCGGTCGTGAATGTTTATGATGCACAAACATTAGAAACGGCATTGACCACCGCAGATGCGGACGTTGTTTTGTGGAATGATATAACGTATAGCGGCAACGCGGAGATTTTGTGCCATTCACTTGATCTGAACGGTTACAAATTGGTGTATGACAGCCAAATGACCTTGGCCGCGGATGTTGCCGAATTTGTCATTTTGGACAGCTTGTACAGTGAGGATAACGAAAACACCGGAAAACTGGAAGTGAACGAAGGTGTTTATGGTTCGGCGAGCGCAGTTAAAATTGAGAATGGCGTGATTGCCGTTTCTAATAGTAACGGAACTGACGGTAGCGCAGGATCTGCCGGCTCGGATGGTAAAAGCGGCGTGACCGCTTGCAATGCAGGCAGCGGTGGGCCCGGTGGCATCGGTCATGGCTCTCGCCATGGCATTGTTGTGAATTCTCTGTACATATATGGGGGGAAAGTCTCTGTATGCGCTGGTGCCGGCGGCATCGGCGGCAATGGTGGTTTCGGTGGCAGCGGTGGCACTGGTCCCGATAAGTCGGGTGCCACCTCCTCCATAGGCGGCGCCGGCGGCAATGGAGGTTATGGTTGTGCCGGCGGTAGCGGTGGCACCGGCGTTGTCGCAAATACGGTGGAAATATCAGGTGGTGTTGTAGAGATTAACGGCGGTGCAGGCGGCACAGGCGGTGCAGGAGGTGCAGGCGGCACAGGTGGTAAGGGCGGCGAAGGTGGTTATGCATCATCTTATGGTGGTGATGGCGGTAATGGCGGTGATGGCGGCGAAGGTATTACTGCAACTACTCTCGATATATCGGGGGGTGTTATAAATGTTTACGGCGGTGCTGGTGGCAAGGGCGGTTTTAGCGGTGTCGGCGGTGTCGGCG
>JAZPXM010000041.1:0-11240 GCA_045543675.1 Acutalibacteraceae bacterium | reverse complement strand
CACAGGTAACAGCGCCGCGGGCATCTTCTTGTCCCACAGCGGCAATCCGCGTTTTTTAAACAGCATTTTTTGCATCACCTTCCAAAACATACCGCTTGTTTTTACGAAAGCGGCGGTTTATCATTTACATATAAGGGGGTTATGATTGTGCAGATCTCACATACCGCGGGCGGTGCCCTGCGGGTTTTATTGAGCGACAGCGACCTTTCGCGTTTCGGCACGGATTTTGCGGCATTGCGGGAGGGAGACCCACAAACCAAAGCGATCATACGCCGCATATTGCACACGGTTTTTGAAAAAGAGCCGTTACCGCAGGAAACCGCTCTGACGGTAGAAGCCGTGCCTACCGACGGCGGTTGTTTACTGCTTATCACACCGCACACCCGCGCCGCCGACAATGTATACACCGTCACGATCACCGACGAAAACGCCGTTTTACAGTTAAAAGACGTTCTGCGCACACGGGTATCCGAGCAAATTATCAGTGCCGTCTTATATCGCTCCTTAACAGGCGTTTCCGTTGTTGTATACTGCGAACGGTTATCCGATAACGTCAAGGCGTTTCTTCACGAATACGGCACCGTACATACAGGGGGTGTTTTTGCGGCACGCGCGGCAGAAAACAGTTTAGAAACCGTGTACGATTTCTGCTAACGCGGCAGGGTCTTTATGACCGAAAAACGCACTGCCCATAACGGCAATGTCTGCGCCGGCATCGGCGGCGATCTTCGCGGTTTCTTCGTTGATGCCGCCGTCCACTTCAATGGAAATATCCAAACCGCGGCGGTTGATCTCTTCGCGTATCTCGGTAACTTTCGGCATCATATCCGCCATAAATTTCTGTCCGCCGAAACCGGGTTCTACGGTCATGACCAGCACCATATCCAGCATATCCAAGTACGGGAACACGGCGGATGCCGGCGTGTTCGGTTTCACGGTGAGCGCGGTCTTAATGCCTGCTTCACGAATACGGCGCAACGTGTCTGCAATATCCACGTCCGCTTCCACGTGAAAGTTGATAAGATCCGCGCCCGCTTTAATGAAATCGTCTAATAATTTGGCGGGATACTGCATCATCAGATGCACGTCAAACGGCAAATCCGTATACGGACGGATAGCGCTGATGATCACCGCGCCAAAACTCATATTCGGTACAAACACGCTGTCCATAACGTCGATATGCACAAGGTCCGCGCCGTTTTTTTCTACGTACTGCATCTGTTCGGCGAGATGTGCAAAATCACAAGATAAAATAGAAGGAGAAACTTTCATTCCTTTTCCGCCTTTCGGTTTGCGTTTTCATATCATTATACCATTTTTAACGGCAAAGGTCAACTGGCTATTATTTGCAAAAAACACCCGCAAAAAAGCAAGAGAAGATACACGGTTTTCGTGTATCTTCTCTTGTTCTAAACCCGCACATCCGTCTTACAACGCGCGCGACCTATACTTCGAAATCCAAACACATACGGGTCTGCGCAAACGGGCACACCTTGCCGTCTGCCACCGCCACATGTGCCGGATGGGTGGCGTAGGTTTTCAGCGCCGCTTCATCTTCAAACACCGAATACAACATAACATCCGCGTTGGATGACGGCAATTTTTCGGTTTGTACGGCAATTTCCAACAAGCCGGGAATGACACCCTGCAACGCTTCTAATCCGTCTTTGATGCCCGCTTTCACCGCGTCGGTATTATGCTCGTCTTTCAGTTTCCACAAGATAATATGTTTTACCATTATGCATTCCCCTTTTTCACGCATTTTTCGATAAGTATAAATACAATGGTCAGCACCACGCCTACCACAATCGCTACCACCAAGTCAAAAATAACGGTCAGCGCAAAGGTGACAAACAGCACCGCAATATGGCGGATGTGCATAGGGATAAAATAGAGAATATACACAAATACCGTGTATCTTCTCTTGTTTTTTGTGGGTATTTTTCCTGCCTCCCTTGCCTAAAGGGAGGGGGACCGCCGCGTAAGCGGTGGTGGAGGGATATATCCCCCAGTCTTTCGCCTACGGCGAAATCCAGCCCCCTTTAGGCAAGGGGGCCAAGTGCAGCCGCAAGTTTCATCAAATCCCTAATCGCAACTCCCATATGCGCCGTGTTTTTGTTTATATCAATTTCTCCAAAACGTCACCGACAGCCGCTGCCATCGAGTAAAATCCGTAGTCGTTGGGGTGTACCCCTTCCACCGTGCCTTCATTACCGCACTGTGCGAGCAACGCTCTGTTATCCAGAAAATAGACGTTCTTATCCCCTGCCGCTTTGGCGTTATCGTACGTTTGACGTACAACCGCCCGACATTTGGTGTTTTCTTCATCCAGATACCATTTCGGGCGGGTCATAAAGATAACAGGGGTCGTGGGATGTGCCGCGCGCACCGCCTTAAACAGTTTTTCGTGGGTGGCGGCAAGGTACGCCGCATGGGGTGCATTGTAATCGTAGTCACACACAAACACCGCCATATCCAAAGACGCTAAATAGTCTATCATCACATCTTCGCCCTTTGCGGCGCCCGAAAAGCCGAGATTGATGTAATCCATATGAAAACGGCGGGACAAAATCGCTTCGTAGCAGTTGCCCGCGCGGGAAGCACACGCACCTTGCGTGATAGACGAGCCGTAAAATACAACAGGCTTCTCGTTAACATACGGTGTAGGCGCTTGCACCTTTGCCGTGTAACTTAATCCTACATACAACGCGCTCACCGCGCTGTACAGCGGCATATTCAGCGTGTATTCCCGCATACCGCCGTCACCTACTTCAACAACGCTCTCATAGCCGTCAGTAATATCCACCGGCGGGACAAAGGTTTTTACAAACACCTGTTCCTCATTTTCGGTAACATACAAATCCATACCTATCGACCCCGTAAACGGGAAATGTGCCATTTTGCCGACAGCGGGCATTTTAACCTGGATAGCCACATACGGGCTATCCGTGCAAAACCGCACCCTGCCGCCCGCGGTGTGCGCATGTAAAATATGTACGTTTTCACTGACCGCTTTCGCCACGGCTTCCGGCATTCTGCGGAATTGTCCGTTCTCATACTGTACCCCGTGCACAGAAAACGGTGCTTTCCTTACATCATAAAACTGTATATCGGATTTATTGATAGACGTCTCTACCTTGAAGTTTTTGTCGATGGTTGCAATATTGCGCATTTGATTACACCCCTTGCTTTACAAGTTTCATCATGGTCTCGCCGTCACCGATGTATGCGGTGGCTATCCGTTGCATTTCGTCGTGACCGAAATTGTTGGGGTCATAAATTCCCACCGTGGGAAATCCCGCTTTGCTTGCTGTCTGAATGGCAAGCAGGGAATCTTCAAACACAACCGTTTCCGCTATTGCGGTACCCAAACATTCCAACGCCTTGAAAAACACGGCAGGAGAATCTTTGCCGACATTTAAATCAAAGCAGGAAAATACCCCTAAAAAGTATTGGTCTATACCCAAACGTTTCATCGTGGCCCTTACCGCGTTGGCGTCCGATGCGGTAGCAACACACATTTTTATGCCGTTGTCCGCGCAATATTGCAGAAATTCCCGTACGCCGTCTTTGGTTTGCACCTGCGTAGCATAAAAATCGTCAAGCATCTCGTTAAATAGGTCGCCCGCTTCTTTTTCGTGCCCATATACATCGCCGATGATCTTCGCCGCCACGGTAATATGGGCGGTACGTACCGCTTTGTCCACCGCCTGTGTGGGCACAAAGTTTTCTACACCCAGATACCGTTTGCCAAACGCGTGCCAATATATTTCCCAGAAAATAAGCGAGTTGACCAACGTGCCGTCAAAATCAAAAATTGCCGCTTTCATTGTATCTCCTTAAAAATATATACTATTATTATATTTCGTCGGTAATCCCTCACGATACAAATGCGCATCCGAAGATAAGGTCAGAATCTTCGGCACACAAATGCCGTTATGTTCCGAAAAATCAATCACCGTCACACCCGTATGTGACGTATCGAAATGGGTGCAAAACTGCGGATAGGGAATATCCAAAACACAACTTAAAAACGCCAAACCAAACCCTTGATGTGCGAACATCGCCACCCGTTCATTCGTCGGGCTTTTGGCAATGTATTTACCCGTATATCTATCGTGCTCGTAGCCAAGTTCCGCGAAAAAAGCATCCGCCGCATCGTAAATACGGTTGATTTCTTCTTCAAATGCAAATTCTGCAAACGCGGGGTGGTCAAACCATCTGTCCCCCAGCGCCCGCATTTCTTTGGAGTTTACCAATTCAACGGTTTTGGCGTGTTGGAACATCCAGATTTTTGCGCCGGTTGCCGTATGTACCGTTAAATTCTGCCACGCGTGATGTTCGTTGGCAAAATCCAATAAAACGGGTTCTTTTTTCGTGAGTTCACAGGTGGGTTTCGCGGTTTGTATCGCGCGGTTGGAAGTGGATGCAAAAATCTTGTCCACACCATACAACGCCAACCGTTTTGCCACCGCTTCCGCCTGCTTTTCGCCAAGCGGGGTTAAAGAGTCGGGATTATAAATCGGATCCCCGTGCCGTACGTAGAAAAAGAGCATATGGTTTCTCCTTTTTGTTACTGTTCTGTGTAATAACGGTCCAACGCCCATTTCAGTGGGTTGTTGTCAATATATTGCCAAATTTCACGGTAATCCTGCTCCCCGCGGATGACGTGATCGTGGTAACGTGATTGCCAGATATTTTCACCGTATTCCTTGTTGCAAAATCGTTTGAACGTACTGACAAACTTTGCAACAACTGCATTTCCCTTTGTAGGGACAGGCGTCCCCGACTGTCCGTCGGTTACCGTTAAAATAAAATGTATATGGTTAGGCATTATTACATATTTGTCAATGGAAATATTGTCGTAAAAATCATGTAATTGACGCAGATATTTATCCGCAATTTCACCGTGCTTCAATAACCGTACTTGCGGGCAGTCGGGGACGCCTGCCCCTACGGTTATCTCTGACAATATTTTCTGTTTATGTTCGGTGCATATCGTAATAAAATATGCGCCGGCGGTACTATAATCATATTCGCCCAACCGCATCGGTTTTCTTTTGGGGAATTGCTTGTTGTCTCCATCCATCTGCGAAACCGCCATCAATTTTCACTATTCACTATGGACTGCACGACCCGCAAGATCATTTCCGCTTTATCGTCGGGGACGGTTTTTACAAATGCGATAAGCGCTCGCTTGCTTTCCGAAAAGGTGTCATCTACACCTGCTTCTTTTACCGCTGTCTCTTCCCCTAACAAATATCCCACGGATACACCGAAATAGGATGCGATTTTTTGAGCAGTCGTAATAGAAACACCTTTTTTTCTGCCACTTTTTATATCGGATAAAACACTCTTGCTTAATCCTAATTCCAAGCACATTTTACTTCCTGAAACACCATTTTTCTTGCATAGATCCAATATTCTGTCGTATAAAGTACCCAAATTCGTCACTTCCTTTTGTGCATAACTACAAAAGCACGAAAATACGCCTAAAAGCACTTGACAAGAACGAGTTTACGTACTATACTACTTTTAAGGACGTATTTACGTACTATTTTATTGGTTGGCACCCTTATTATAGTACTCAAATCCGTACTTGTCAAATACTTCTGCGTAAAGGGGGTGGTTTTTTGACCCATGATAAAGAGTTCCTTATATTTTGCGAAAACATAAAGACATATCGGGAAAAGAACAAGCTATCCCAAAAAGAAATGGCAAAAAAATTACACGTTAGCGTCCGTTCGCTGAACGTTTTAGAGAGCGGGCACATACCGCCGCGTGTATCGGTAGACGTGTTTTTTTATTTTGCAGACCTTTGCAACATACCCACGTCCGACATTTTCAAACACCGCCAAATGTAATACGTAGGTCGTTCCCTACGGTGTCGGTTTTTGTGTTTTGTAATATTTATTGTATATCCGTAGGGGCGATTCACGAATCGCACGTTTTGATGGCATCTGCGGCGGGAGCAAGCCCCCGCCCTACGATGACACCCGCCAATGATACAACAAAAAAACGCTGTGTCTGTCGACACAGCGTTTTTAAGTGTTACCCTACATTATTTGAACTGTTTGCGTGCAACGTAGGACGTATGCAGAATTTCGTGCGCTTTGTGGCTACCAAAGGTGCTCAAGTTTTCTTCGTATACCTTTTTCACCATCGGATCCCCGTGCCGTACGTAGAAAAAGAGCATACCCACACCTCGTTAATAGTCAAAGTCAGCAGCCGCACCTTCGGGGTTTTGACAAATATCTACACCCCAAGCACACATATTCTGCAACATTTCTTTGGTGATGGGAGACGGCATATTGCAGCACACGTAACGATAGCCGTGACGGTGCGCATACGCCACCGTATCGGCATTGGTCACTTTATATCCCGCCAACACCGACATATTGGTCCAGCCGTTCGCGGCAAACTCGTCCACCAGGGCATAGGTTTTCTCCAGCGTTTCCCCGCCCTCAGACATTTTTTGACCGTGCCAGTTATCCGTTAGCTGTTTTAAAATGCGAATCTGCGCAGAGCAACCGCTGAACAAAGAATTTTCCAAGCGGTGTTTTTTCATCAGGTCAATAAAAGAATCCCACGAGGCACGGTGTTCAGGTGTATCTATATCAAACGGCAACGACCCCATACGGAAGCAAATCGCCATACCGTATCTGCGGCAGACGGCTATCACCTCTTCCAGCGTGGGAATATGTAATTCTTCGGGTGTGTACTTATCCGCGTTTTTGCCCTTTACCGTATACACCGTTTTCAAGTATTCATCGGTTACCTCCGCGATTTTTCCCGTACCGTTCGTGGTGCGGTCCAGCGTTTCATCGTGCATAGCGTACCACGTGCCGTCTTTGGATTGTCTTGCAACCGCAACCCATGCCCATTCAAAGCCGTGCTCTCCCGCCAATATATACGCGGGAATACTGTTTTCAGGAGCTTGTGTCCGCAGTCCGCGGTGGGCGCCGAAACGCAACTTTTGCGGCTCAAACAATACATCTGTCGAAATATGCATCTTCATTCTCTCCTCTTTTTATTTTCTCAAATACACAACCTGATACGGTTGCATCACAAACTCCGCACAGTTCCAATCCACCCGTTCCAAGTGGTGGGTCTCGTCCACCACATACACCTCAAAGCCCTCTAGGTTGGTGGAGATTGTGCGCAATTCTCCGATATTGGAGATCATCACCGCCTGCTTTTCTCCGTCAGTAGCTGCGACAGCATATAGATTTTCTTCCTCCGCAACACATAGCGCCTGCTGCCCTAACCCATACAATTCTCCGAAAGCTTTAAATGCATGGAACAGGCAGAACGGTTGGCGAGTGAGCGGATTAAACAAGCCTCCGTACTGAGACGACCGCACCTGTGCGCAATAGTACATCAGCATCTGTAAGGGGGAATCCTGCATCTGCAACATCATTGCCGCCGCCATTGCGCAGGCATACGATGTGCCCAGATATTCCCATTCATGCGCGTTATTCCACTCGTTAAGATGCGTTTCCGCATCACCATAACCGTAGGAAGCAAGAATTTTTTGGTTTTCAATCGCCATTAAATAGTTGTGAGCAAAATCCCAATAGGTATGCCAGGAATAAAAATCTAACGGTGCCTGACAGTCGCGGATATAGGCTAAAAATCCGTGCATAAACGCCAAGCGGTGCTTATGAATAGCTTTACTGCTTCGAAGTTCACTTGCGGCAGGCAATCCCCATTTTTCCGCATCTTCAAAAAGGGCGTAGTTGGTACAAGCGGCATAGCCGCCCACTTTAATGCTGTTTCCAAAGCAGGCTTTTAAATGCTTGGCAGTGACGGCATATAGTTCATAAAACTGTTCGTCTGTCCCCCACCAGCATTGATTGTTTTCCCGCACTTCACCGTCCTGTAAGCCATTGTCCGGCTCATTCCAGATTTCCCAATATTGAATCCCATAGCGGTAACCGCCCGCCCATCCTTCGTTGTAATGGCGGATGATATGTTCACAGATTCTTGCCCATTTATGAAAATCAACGGGAGGCAAAATATGGCGGGGTTTGCATCCCTTGCGCATCACGTTTTCAATACTGACGCCCAAGCGGTAATACGGCACACACCCGTTTTCCATCAATGCCGCCAGCAATCGGTCAGTGTGTTCAAAATCATAAGAAGCAGGGTTATTTTCATCCGCTGTAAAATCGGGGAAGATATACGGAATATCCACCATCGGACAAACCGTAGTTAGCCCCATATCATGCAAACGGCAGTACGGAATGTGCGCTTCCCGTAAATATTCGAGCATCGAAAAATCCACACCGGCAGTCGGTGCACAGTTAACCGCGTGCATCGGTTTTATCCTGCCAACGATTTGTTGAAAATTTATTTTCATAGATGCTTCCTCCCACTTTTTACTACAGTTCATTATATCACCTCCAGCAAAAAATACAACCCTTTAGATGTATCTGCCGCGTATATTTTGATTGTATACTGCTGCCGACAACGAAAAAAACCGCCGTTCCAAACGGAACGGCGGTTTTTACGCCTTCAATCCTTATTTGAACTGTTTGCGTGCAACGTAGGACGTATGCAGAATTTCGTGCGCTTTGTGGCTGCCAAAGGTGCCGAAGTATTCTTCGTATACCTTTTTCACCATCGGATTTTCGTGAGATTTGCGGATGGGTGCATTCTTATCGATATCATACAGCACCGCCGCACGTTTCGCACGGTAATCTTCAAAGTTACGCACAGAAGCGGGAACGATGGGCTGACCGCCGCCGTTGATACAACCGCCGGGGCAGCACATAATTTCCACGAAGGTCCACGGTGCAGTACCGTCTTTGATCTTGCTCATCACGTAGTTCGCCGCCGTCAAGCCGCTGGCGATAGCCACTTTGATCTCCAGACCTGCAATGGTGTAGCTCGCTTCTTTGAGACCGTCCATACCACGTACTTCTTCAAAGTCAACAGCGCCGTTGTCTTTGCCGGTAAGCACGTCGTTTGCGGTACGCAGAGCCGCTTCCATAACACCGCCGGTAGCACCGAAGATGACAGCCGCACCGGTATCTTCGCCGAGAGGCATATCAAATTCTTCATCCGGCAGCGCGGTGAAGCGCAGACCTGCGCGGTCGATCATACGCGCAAGTTCGCGGGTGGTGATGGAAATATCCACATCCGCTACGCCTGCAGCATCTTCGTCCTCACGGCCGATTTCGAATTTCTTTGCGGTACAGGGCATCACAGACACGGAAACGATGTCTTTCGGATCAATGCCGTTTTTCTCCGCATAGTAGGTCTTTAAGATGGCACCAAACATCTGCTGGGGAGATTTGCAGGAGGACAGGTGACCGAGCTGTTCGGGATAGAACAGTTCTGCAAATTTAACCCAACCGGGGGAGCAGGAAGTGATCATCGGGAGTTTGCCGCCGTTCTTCACACGGTCGAGAAGTTCGGTTGCTTCTTCAACGATGGTCATATCCGCCGCGAAGTTGGTATCAAACACTTTATCAAAGCCCAAACGGCGGAGTGCGGCAACCATTTTGCCTTCCGCATTGGTGCCGATCGGCATACCAAATGCTTCGCCGATAGCGGCACGTACCGCGGGAGCGGTCTGTACCATAACCACTTTCTTGGGATCCGCAAGCGCTTCCCACAGTTCAGCGGTGTTATCTTTTTCGGTCAAAGCACCGGTGGGACATACGTTGATACACTGACCGCAGGATACGCAAGGTACGTCGGACAGGGGTTTTTCAAACGCACACGCCACGTGGGTGTCGATACCGCGGTCATTTGCACCGATGACCGACACGAACTGCTGCTGACAAGCGGCAATACAACGACGGCAAAGGATACATTTGTTGTTATCGCGGATCATATGGGGAGCGGAATCGTCCACCTTGTAGGTGGGGCAGAAACCGTCGAAAGAACCGTTATCTTCTACACCGTAGTCCAGACACATCTTCTGCAGTTCGCAGTTGGTGGAGCGTACGCAGGAGAGACATTTCTTTTCGTGGGTAGAAAGAATAAGTTCCAGCGTGGTCTTACGCGCCGCGCGCACTTTAGGGGTGTTGGTAGAAATTTCCATACCTTCCGCAACGGGGTACACACAAGCGGTAACAAGGCCACGAGCACCGGTCGCTTCTACAACGCAGATGCGGCAAGCGCCGATTTCATTGATGTCTTTTAAGTAGCACAGGGTGGGGATTTCCACACCGGCGATACGAGCGGCTTCCAGAATGGTGGAGCCCTTCGGCACGCTGACAGCGATACCGTTTACTTTTACATTAACCATATCCATCAGTAGCACACTCCTTTCTTACTGTTTGCTGATTGCCTTGAACTTACAGGTGCCGATACAAGCGCCGCATTTTACGCACTTTTCGGCATCGATTTCAAGACTGGGCAGTTTGTGACCGGGCGCAACGTAATCGGTCTTATGAATGGCTTCTGCAGGACACTGCTTAGCACACATCGAGCAACCGATACATTTTTCCTTGTCGATAACGAAGGAGAGAAGGTCTTTACATACGCCTGCGGGACATTTCTTATCAACCACGTGTGCCACATACTCGTCGCGGAAGAAGCGGAGGGTGGACAATACGGGGTTGGGAGCCGTCTGGCCAAGGCCGCAAAGAGAGTTCTCTTTGATGTAGTAGCAGAGCTGTTCGAGTTCGTCAATATCTTCCAGAGTGCCTTTGCCGCTGGTGATCTTGTCGAGTTTCTCAAGCAAACGTTTGGTGCCGACACGGCAGGGCGTACATTTACCGCAGGACTCGTCAACGGTGAATTCCAGGAAGAATTTCGCCATATCCACCATACAGGTGTCTTCGTCCATAACGATAAGACCGCCGGAACCCATCATACAACCGATAGCGGTAAGGTTATCGTAGTCAACGGGGGTATCGATAAGGTCAGCAGGGATACAACCGCCGGAAGGACCACCGGTCTGCGCCGCTTTAAACGCTTTGCCGCCGGGGATACCGCCGCCGATATCATAAATGATCTCGCGCAGGGTCGTACCCATCGGGATCTCTACGAGACCCGTATGTTTGATTTTGCCGCCCAGAGCGAAAACTTTGGTACCTTTGGATTTTTCGGTACCCATGGAAGCAAACCACTCCGCACCGCGCAGGATGATCTGCGGGATGTTCGCAAAGGTTTCCACGTTGTTTTCCACAGTGGGTTTGCCGAACAGACCCTTGACCGCGGGATACGGCGGACGGGGGCGGGGTTCACCGCGATTGCCTTCGATGGAGGTCATCAGTGCGGTT
>JAZPXM010000040.1:0-4479 GCA_045543675.1 Acutalibacteraceae bacterium | reverse complement strand
AAAAAACGGTAGACGGTGTCTTCGTCCCCGTGAAACACCACTTCACCCGTTTCGGGTAAAAATCCCGTAAAATACCGCTCGATCTCCACCCGTACCGCACGTTCCAAACGGGCGTCACGGCGTTCATTTTTCTTAATATCGGTAAACAGCGGCACCGTTTTTTCGGGATAACAGAAATCTACTTTTGCGGTGACCGTCCCCTCTTCGGGGGTGTGCAGATAGATTTTCGGCTCGACGGTTTCGGGCATATACGCCGCTAAAATTTCTTCGTTATTTATCGGCATCACTTCACGTACGGCGGGCAACACCTGACTGCAAAAAGCGGACAGATCTTCAAACGCCACCGTAATGCCGTCCCGTTCGTGATGCGCGGCAATCAGCCAATCCTGCGCTCTGGATGCAAAATCGGCAGAACAGCGGTGCAGGGTGTCGCCGACCAATACGTACAGGCGCGCCGCCCCGACCACGGGAATGGCGGGGGTGGTCTTGAATTTCACACCGCCGTCTAATTTTTCTGCCGTGATGCTGACGGCGGGGTCCCCCTTGCGCAACACGGCGCCACGGCTTTCGCCGCCTACCCGCACGGTAAACGGCGTATCGCCCAACAGCGCCAACAGGCGTTCAAAACCGCCTGCGGACAAGGGCAATTCTCTGCCCTCGGGCGGGCGGTTGCCCTGGTAAGCGGACACTTCCGCCAATAAAAACCGCAACAATTCCCGCCCGTCGCGGGTGAAAGCGGACGGGTGATGAAAAAAGGAAAATTCCTTGCCGTAGGAAACAGTTTCGCCGTTGATTACCGCTTCAACAAACGCGGAAATATCCCGCACGATGTACTGCCGCCCTTTGCCCACCGTAAAGGAAACGAGCGGACGCAATCCCGACAACACCAACGTGGGGGTAAGGGAAATGTCCCCCGTGTTTTCGGCGGCGCGTAGGGCGACGGTATCCTTTTGCGGATAGATACGCAAAAGATTTTTCGCCGCTTCGCCCGTTTGTGCGAACACGGTAGGAAGTTTGGAAGCGGGGGTCAGACCGCCCAACATATCTTTGTAATATTTGTCGGTGAGCATCGCCACAATATGGCGGCAAGCACCTTCGCCCTCTTTATAAAGACCGCAGTTGCAAAACAGCCATTCCGCTTCACCCGACGCGGCAAACCCCACTTCGGTGGAAAAGGTATCGTCTGCGTTTTCCTGCACCTGCGCGGTGACAAACTCCGCATAAAAATCACTATGTACGCGGCGGGTATCTTTGACTTTACCCGCATTATACAGCGAAACGCCGCGCAAATACGCTTGTTTATGCTGTGCGAGTGCCGCGATTTTTTTTAGTGAAAACAGCGCCATACGGTTATCTCCTAACAAATTTTGTGGTAGATTATTATACACCAAAAACCGTATTTTGTAAATACTTTTATGACGTATAATCTTCCAAAAGTACCTGCAATTCGTCTGCAGTTGCCACCGCAATACCTGCTTTCAGTTTTTGCTGTTCGGCGGGCGGCAGGGCGGAGATGGGCACGTCGTATAATTTTTGCGGGAACGGGGCATCCCCCTCAAACACGGCAAGTTGTCCCTCCCACACGCCTAACGTATACGCGGCGGGTGTGCCGCTGTCGGTGCGTCGGTCGATCTCTCTGCCGTACCGCACGTATAAAATCGCCAATACGCAGGTAGCGAGCACCGCCGCCGCGGCGATAGCCAAAATGATAAGCCGTACCGTTCTGTTCATATACCCACTCCTTTTTAGAGTAGTATTTGTCATTATAAAGCGGTCTATACCGCGCAAACGTTGACATTTTCATATTTTTGGGGTATGATATAAAGGAATATATATGCGAAAGGGAGGTGTTGTTCGCAATGTGGAAAAAGTTGAATGAAAAATTGGTTGCCGCCGACCGTGCAATGCGTAAATTCTTCAAAAACACGTGGAAGAAGATAAAACAGCTTCCCGACCGTTTGCGGGATATCGGTGCGGTAATTGCATACCTTGCGAAACACCCGAAAGAGATAAAAAGACTGCTCCCCCCGAAGAAAAAGGTGAAGCGGTGGTTGAAAAAAGCAGGCAACGCGCTGTTGGCAGTTGTGTTGGTGTTGGTCATTACGGTAAGTATGATCGGCTGTGTTATGGTGGTGTATGTCGTCAACAACTTTGACGGCACCACAGGTTTGCCTAATCTCAATAACCTTTCGATGGATGCAACGTCTATTATTTGGGTAAAAGACAGCGAAAAAGGCGAATGGCGTGAATACGAACATCTGGAGGGTGTGAACGCTATCTGGGTGGATATCGAAGAAATTCCGCTGTATATGCAACAAGCGGTGGTCGCTATCGAAGACGAACGCTTTTTGACCCATTACGGTATCGACTGGAAACGTACCGTGGCGGCGTTTGCCAACTCTATTTTGCATTTTAACGACGTAGAATTCGGCGGCTCTACCATTACCCAACAGCTTATTAAAGTGACCACGGGCGACAACGACCATTCCTGGACCCGTAAGATCACCGAAATTTTACGCGCGGTGGAAATGGAAAAGTTGTACGATAAAGACCAGATCTTAGAAGCGTATCTGAATAACCTGCCTATGTCGGATAATATTGTGGGCGTAGGCGCAGGTGCCAACTATTTCTTTGGCAAAGAAATAAACGAACTGTCCTTAGCGGAATGTGCGGTGTTGGCGAGTATCACCAACAATCCGTCCCGCTACCACCCGTATAACCGTCCGCAAAACGTTCGTCAGCGTCAGTTGATGGTATTGAAAAAGATGAACGAACTCGGGTTTATTACCGACGACGAGTACGTGCAGGCGGCAAACGAAGAACTGCAGTACAAGAGCAGTATGCAACACACCGCTACGTGGGATTACTACGTAGACTTAGTTATCGAAGACGTTATCGCCGATCTGCAGGAAGAGTACGGCTACACGAAACAGTACGCGACCCAAATGGTGTTTTACGGTGGCTTAAACATCTATTCCGCGGAAATACCGTCCGAGCAAGCGGCGGTGGAAAAGGTGTATGCCAACGAAGCCAACTTCCCCAAGCACCGCGAAAAAGACACCGAAGACCCCGAAGCCAGTTTGTTCGTGATGGACTATAACGGCAGGGTGGTTGCCACTATCGGCGGCAGGGGCGTTAAAGAGGGAAAACGCTCTTTTAACCGTTCGACACAGGCGTATCGTTCCCCCGGCTCGTCCATTAAGCCTTTGACCGCGTACGGTCCTGCTGTTGTGTTGGATACGGTGCATTGGTCGAGCGTTGTGGCAGATGCGCCGCTTAAAAAGTTGTCTAACGGCGCTTGGTGGCCCGCCAACTACGAATCGAAACCGCGGGACAACGGTAACACGTTTGTGTATCTCGGTTTGCAGAAATCCTTAAACACCGTCGCGGCGCGGCTGGTGGATTCGGTGCAACCGAAAAATGCATTTGATTTTGGCAGTAATATTTTTAAATTGAGTTCACTCGTAAAATCCCAGACCAATGAAAACGGGCAGGTGCTGACCGATATTGACTATGCACCGTTGTCGCTGGGCGCTTTGACCGTTGGTGTCAGCGCGCGGGATATGGCAGCGGCGTATGCGGTGTACGGTAACGGCGGTCAGTATAACGAGCCGTTCTCCTACTATGCGGTATACGAAAACGGCACCCGCGACGACGGGAAATTGCTGTTGCAGGACGGTCCGACAAACATTCGCGTTATGGACGAAGATTCCGCGTACGTGATGAACCGTATGATGCAACGTGTCGTGCGGCACGGTACCGCTACCGATATCGGCGCGTCCTGGGGCGGCGATTGGCAGGTGTTCGGTAAAACGGGTACTGCCGAAAGCAACCGTGACGTGTATTTCTGCGGCGGCACGCCGTATTACGTGGGCGCTTCGTGGTTTGGTTATGATAATAACCAGGAACTGGTGAAAGGCGCACAGACGGGTTACGCCAAGAGTTTGTGGAACAAAGCGATGAAAGCCCTGCACACCAATAAAAAGGCGTGTGCTTTCGAAAAAAAGGGTACGACACAAGAACTGGAGTTTTGTACCGAAACGGGTATGATAGCCACCGATAAGTGCCCGAAAACGGACGTCGGCGTGTATAAAGCGTCCAATATTCCCGCGTTGTGCAGTAAGCACGAAGGTGCACAGAAAACCACCACCGCACCGACCACCACGGGAGACGGTACCGCAACCACGACCACAACCGTCGGTGGTGCCACCACAACGACGAGCGGCACGCCGACCACCACAACGAGCGGTACACCGACCACCACCGTGGCGACCACCCCGCCGACAGGTGGAAATGAAGAATAAATAGTGAATAATGAATGATGAAAAATGAATAGTGGAAAGTTGTATAGTAAAAGTGGACACATTGAAGAGTGAATGGTAAAATACATTCAGAGAGGTGTTCACAATGAAACGAACTTTCAGTAAAGAATTTAAGGTCAAAGCGTGCGAGTTAGTATTAAAAGACGGGATTAAGCAC
>JAZPXM010000039.1:0-5807 GCA_045543675.1 Acutalibacteraceae bacterium | reverse complement strand
GATTGAAACAACATGGGCGTGACGTGACCTATACGCGTATGGACGGTGTAGGCCATAATGTATGGCAATATGGATATACCGATACACTGATGCAATGGTTGCTATCGCATAAAAGGGGAGAAATGTAACGTATGGAAAAACTGAAAAGATATGCAGAAAGTTTCAAATTGAAGTTTGAAAAGTTTATTATCGGTTGTGATGCGCTGGAAGAACTGTCCCTTTGGGATAAGGAAAAGAACGGCGAAATGGAAGCGTTCTACTCTGCGGATATGGTAAGCGTGATCATGCGTTTGACCGCTGTGGACGGCAATATTGTCCACGATGAAGTAAAATATATCAACGAAATATTCGGCTTCTCGTATACGGCAGAAGAACTGCGTGCGATTTATGCGGACTGTAAAGATGCTATTGAAACGGTGTTTACCGACGGATTGGAAAACGGCTACACCTATATGAAACGCATCAACGAGAAGTTAGCGGAAGCGTATAAAGAGTTGGTCTTGCTGATTTGCGATATCGTTATTGAAAGCGACGGTGTTATCGCCGCGGCAGAAGTGCAGATGGCAGAAAAGCTAAAAGCGCTGGGTGCATAAAATGAAACTGATAGTTTGTCTTGATGATAACAACGGGATGCTGTTTAATAAGCGCAGACAGAGTAGTGATCGTGTATTGCGCGAGCGGGTATTGACATTGACCGCAGATACACGTTTGTGGATGAATGCATATTCTAAAAAGCAGTTTGCGGAAGATGCTGACGTTTTGACAGATGAGCAGTTTCTCAAAAAGGCGGGGCAAGGGGAGTACTGCTTTGCAGAAAATGCGGATATTTTATCCGTTGCGGACACAATAGAAACGCTGGTGGTGTATCGTTGGAATACAACGTACCCTGCGGATGTGTGGTTTCCCGCCGCCTTATTAGACGGCAAAACGCCGACTTATACCGCTGATTTTGCGGGATATTCTCATCCGAGAATTACTGAGGAGATCTACGAATGGTAAAAATAAAAATACGCGTGTCGGTGTGTTTACTGGCGTTACTGTTGTGCGTTACGGCATGTGCCGTGCCCGCTACACCGTCGATGCATACGGACACATACACGGTGGATACCGTGCCCGCTTTTAGCGGACGCCCTTTTGTGGTGCTAAACGGCAACTCGCCAACCTTCACAAAAACAGAACTGGTCACTAAGGGATATGAAACGTACGCACCGCTGGATTTACTCGGCAGATGCGGGAAAGCGGAAGCGTGCGTTGGCAAAGAAATGATGCCGACAGAAGATCGCGGCAGTATCGGTAGCGTGAAGCCGTCCGGTTGGCAAACGGTAAAATACGATATTGTGGACGGTAAATACTTGTATAACCGGTGTCATCTTATCGGGTATCAGTTGACAGGCGAAAACGCTAACGAACAAAACTTGATAACGGGTACACGATTTCTCAATATGGATGGTATGTTGCCGTTTGAAAATATGATTGCCGATTATGTGAAAGAAACCGGCAATCACGTGATGTACCGCGTAACACCGATATATGACGGTGTTAATTTGGTGGCGCGCGGCGTACAATTAGAAGCGCAATCGGTGGAAGATGATGGTGAAGGCGTCTGTTTCAACGTGTATGCTTATAACGCGCAACCGGGCATTTCCATTAACTTTCTGAATGGCGAAAGCAGTTTGAGCGGCGACCCAACAACGACTGTAACCGCTGCAACGGGGACGCAAAAACAACAGTTTGTTCTCAATATCAGTTCTAAGAAAATTCATTTACCGTCCTGTGATGCATTGAAAAACACAAAAGAAGAAAATAAGCAGGTAACAGATGCGGACAAACAAACGTTAATACAGCAAGGTTACACCGCTTGTAAAAGTTGTAATCCATAAAATGAGGGGTAAGGTTGTAGAATAATGAAAGAACAAAGAAGTAATTTTACCGGTAAAATCGGTTTTGTGTTAGCGGCAGCAGGATCTGCTGTCGGTCTTGGTAATATCTGGCGTTTCCCGTATTTGGCGGCTAAATACGGCGGCGGCATCTTTTTGCTGGTGTATTTGATCCTTTCTTTAACATTCGGATTTGTATTGTTGTGCGCAGAGATCGCACTCGGCAGAAAGACGGGACAAAGCCCTATTAATGCGTTTAAATCGCTGGATAAGCGGTTTACCTTTGTCGGCTGGCTGGCGGCAAGTATTCCCGCTATCATTCTGCCGTATTATTCGGTTATCGGCGGTTGGGTGGCGAAATACTTGACCGTTTTTGTGAGCGGTGGTATGCAGGCGGCGGCAACCGACGGTTTTTTTGAAACGTTTATCGCATCACCGACGGAACCGCTCGGTTGGTTTTTACTGTTCATCGGTTTGACGGCGCTGATTGTTCTTTTCGGTGTGGAAAAAGGCGTGGAACAGGTCAGCAAAGTGATGATGCCCATTTTGGTGGTATTAACCATCTTCATTGCGATATATACTATGTTTATGCCGGGCGCTATGCAAGGCGTTGTTTACTATTTAAAACCGGATTTCTCTCATTTTTCCGCCACTACCGTTTTGGCGGCGATGGGGCAACTGTTCTATTCGATGTCTATCGCTATGGGTATTATGATAACCTATGGTTCGTATATGAAGAAAGACATCAGCATTGAAACATCCGTCAAACAAATTGAACTTTTTGATACGGGCATTGCTTTCTTAGCCGGTCTTATGATCGTCCCCGCTGTCTTTACATTTTCGGGCGGAGATGCGGCGGCACTGAATAAAGGCCCCGGCTTGATGTTTGTGACGTTGCCGAAAGTTTTTGCATCTATGACAGGCGGTGCAGTCATCGGTGCGGTATTTTTCCTGATGGTGCTGTTGGCGGCGCTGACTTCCTCTATTTCACTGATGGAAACGGTCGTGTCTGTGTTGCGGGATAAACTGGGTTGGGGCAGAAAAACAAGTTGCCTCGCCGTTTTGGGATTGTCTTTGCTCCTCGGTGTGCCGTCTTCTCTCGGCTTTGGTTTGTGGAGTGATTTCTCTATTGCCGGACTCTCCATTCTGGATATGTTTGATTTTCTCAGCAATAGCGTGCTGATGCCGATGACGGCTTTCTTAACTTGCATTTTTGTCGGATATGTTATTGGCACAAAATCGCTTACGGATGAAATCGAACTCAGCGGCAAATTTAAGCGTAAAAAGATGTTTGAAGTGTTTATCAAATATATTGCGCCTATCTGTATTCTGTTGATTTTGATCAGTTCCGTTCTGGACGGATTGGGCATCATGAAAATATAATAAAAAAACGCCGAAGCTGCTGCTTCGGCGTTTTTTATTTGCTTGCGGTGTTGCTTTGGTGCATCTTATACATTTCTTCTGCGGCAAGGCGTGCCTTTGCAACAATAGCGTCTTTTTTGGGGAAACAATAGTATAGACGTTCCTTGTTGCCGATACAGATAACATCGCCGATTTCATACCAATAGTAGTCGGCGTATAAGCCGTAGCAGGATCTTGGAGACTGTGTATACTGCAGTTTGCCGTCGCACCCTGTCAGCACAAATCCGTCTGCTGTGTGGATAAGCCGCCCGTCACCCACCATATAAATGGCTTTGTAGTCGGATAAAATGCCGATATCCACAGTAGTGTCTAAACGATACGTGCCGTTTTCGATTTCTTGGCGCACACATTCCCGTTCCCAATTATACCAGTCAGGAATATGCGAAAATGCGGTATCGCCGTCAACGGCGGCAAGTTGTCCATATATATCCATTTCATAGATTTTGCCGCAAGCGTGGCAGGTGAGACGGATACCTTTGCCTTCGGTTTTACCTTCTGCGCCGCAGTGGGGACAGCGGTATAAGATGCGGTGTAGGCCGTCTGCACGAAACGGTGCGTCTACAATCACACCGTCTGCTTTTTGTTGGGCAAAATTGTCAAAGGTGAAAACGGTATCTAAGATATCATCCAGTTCTGCTACACTTTTTTCTTTTATTTCCTCTCTTGTGAGCAAACAGTGCAGTTGTGCAGAAACTTTGACCTTGCGTTTTTGCAAACCGTTGTATAAAGGATCACGTAAAAAGGCACCGTCGGTGATAACAGTCAGTACAGGTACATCTAATTTCTTTAATAATGTACCAAGGCGTCGGGGCAGGGGAGTGGCACAACCGTCAAAACTGTAACTGGCTTCGGGATACATTAAAATACTGGTTTTCAGCGTGTTGACGGTGTATAGCATATCCCGAATAAGACCAATGTCCGTGACAAACTTTTGGGTGGGAATACATCCGATTTGTCGCATTAACCATTCTTTTCCGACAAAGCCGTCGGATGTGCATACTATGCAGTAGGGTTGCGGATAGAAGATTTTCGAAACAATTTCCAAATCGATAAAACTGGAATGGTTCATTAAAATGAGATACGGTCCGTCACCTGCAGCATCCATACGTTTTTTTGTAAAACGAAACTGTGTAGCGATAAGGTCGGGGATGGCGGCGATACGGATAATAGAGCGGAATAAAAAATGTGGTTTTCGGGGACGTTTGTGCGCAGGTTTTTTGCGAGATAGTGCATATTCTAATGATACACGTTTTTGCTTAATTTTCAAAAAACACCCCTCCGTCGTCAATCTTTGTTAATATTCTACAATATTTTCAAGTGATTAGCAAGGTAAATTATTTCCTATTGCCCTTGTATTTCAAAAACAATGGTGGTATCCTTTAACGGGAAAGAGGAGATGTCAAATGTTAGAAACGTTCAAGGCAACGTTAAATCCGATGCTTGTGCTGTTTTTGTGTATGATTATCGGGTTTGTATTACAGAAAAAAGCATTGACACCGGACAATACGGCTGCGGTGCTGTCTAAATTGGAAAACTATGTGTTGGTGCCTGCATTGATCATCAATACGTTTATGAAATACTGCACCGTGAAATCTATTAAGGAACAGTATACATTGATTTTGTATTGTTTGTTAGTGCTGGTAATCGCGCTTGTCATTGCGGTTGTGCTTTCGAAAGCGTTTGCGAAAAACGACACCTATAAGCGCCATATTTATATTTACGCGCTTACATTTGGTAACTTTGGATTTATGGGGAATGCCATTGTTTTAGCGATTTTCGGCGATGCGATGTTATATCAGTATATGCTGTTCACCTTGCCGCTGAATATAGCGGCGTATACCATTGCACCGGCGCTGTTAATACCGCGTGAAGCAGAAAAACAGAGTATATTCAAAAGTTTGTCTAACCCGATTTGTTTTTCCATTATTATAGGCGCTGTTTTGGGCTTGACGGGGGTTGGCAAATTTGTACCATCCTTTGTCACTACTACGATTTCCAACTGCGCGGTATGTATGGGACCGCTTGCGATGTTGTTGACGGGTTTTGTGGTTGGTGGATATCCGATAAAATCTTTGCTCACCAATAAGCGGGTATATATTGCAACGTTTCTCCGCTTGTTTGCGTTGCCCGCTTTATTCGTAGGAATTGCAAAACTGTGCGGGGCAGATGAGACGACCCTTTCCTGTGTACTGTTTGCTTTTGCTACGCCACTTGGCCTTAACACCGTGGTGTTTCCTGCAGCATACGGCGGAGAGACCCAAACAGGTGCTTCCATGGCGATGATTTCTCACTCTTTGTGTGTGATAACCATACCCCTAATGTACGCACTTTTAACGTTGATGCATTAAAAAAGAACCGCAGTCAAATTGAACTGCTCCAATTTGTGCGGACAGCACAAAAAAGACCCCTGTGGTAGGAAAGATTAAATTTTAAGCAACAAACTGACTTCGTTTTTCCAGCGGAGTCAGTTTTGTTTTTAACTGGATGCGCTGATGGTTGTAAAAATGC
>JAZPXM010000038.1:0-6285 GCA_045543675.1 Acutalibacteraceae bacterium | reverse complement strand
GTATCAGCTTGTCTATCCGTGCTTTGATTGAGCCCGTTGCTGTAGAAGAAACTGCAGAAGCGCCCGCTGAAGAAGCACCTGCTACTGAAGAAACCGCAGAAGACGCTGAATAAGTAACGCTCAAAGAGACGGTATCGAAACGATACCGTCTCTTTTCTTTTTCACGCGGACAGGTGGTGCAGAATAAGGTGGAATGCAAAGGAGTGACCGAAATGACCGAAACTTTGGCGTTTTCTATCGTATTACTGCTGGCATTGTACGGTGTGGCTTGTCTTCTGCATCGTTTAACCTTATTGATTTTACGTCCCGAAAAGCAGTTGCCCAGTTTTTCGGTGGCGTATCTGCGTGAAGACACTTCCAATACCGAACAAATCATACGGTATTTCCGTGCGAAAGCGGGAAAAGATGACGTGTTGCTATTGGTGGATAATGGGGCGACAAACAGCGAAAAAGAGATTGTAACACGGCTGTGTAGTGGCAGACGGGATGTACGCTTTTTAGATGCGCAAAATTTTGTAGAAGAGAATTGCATTTGCGGAGAAAATGCGGTATAATGTAACTTAACGTCAGAAAAAGGAGGGATTGTATGGAAACTATGAAAGAACAACTAAATGGTACGGTAGAACGCGTGGTTTTCCGCAATCCCGAAAATGGCTGGACGGTTATCGATCTTGTAACCGCTGACGGCGAACTGGAAAAGGTGGTCGGCACGTTTGCTGATGTACACGTAGGTGAAGAACTGTTTATGCAAGGAGAATGGGTGGAACACACGCAGTTTGGGCACCAATTCCGTATGGAACAGCACTCCTCGCGTTTGCCCACCGACACCATCGCTATTTTGCGGTATCTGTCGTCTGGCGCTGTACGTGGTATCGGTCCTGCTACTGCCGCACGTGTGGTGGATAAATTCGGTGAAGATACGCTGCGTATTTTGGAAGAAGAACCGTTGCGCTTGGCAGAAGTACGCGGTATTACCCGGGAAAAGGCAAAGAAATTGGGCGAAGAATTCAGCGCGCAAAGCGGTCTGCGTGAATTGATGCTGACTTTTGCTACTTATGGATTGACCCAAAGCGAAGCGGTACGTTGCTGGAAACGGTTTGGTATCTCGTCGGTACAGCGTATCAAAGAAAACCCATACGTGCTGTGTAATAACGGTCTTTCGATATCGTTTGAACGCGCTGACCGTATGGCGGCGGCAATGTATGGCACCGAAAACACGCCGCATCGTATAGAAGCGGGTCTTTTATATGTGTTGCGCCATAATCTCGGTAATGGGCATACCTGCTTGCCCGAAGATAAACTGATTACTGCGGCGGCAGGTATGTTGGGCGCGGAATTGGAAGATACCGAACGCATCTTGAAAGAAATGGAAAACGGCGGTAAGGTGATCGCAGAAGAACTGAACGGGCGTACGTTTGTATTTTTGCTTAACTATTATTTAGCGGAACAATACATCGCCCATCGTGCAAAAACCATGTCAGTGGCGACACCTGCCGTGTCGAACATTGACGAAAAAATTGAAAAAATCGAGAAATCGTTACGTATACAATATGAAAAGCAACAGCGAGAAGCGTTGCAATCCGCGATTGCTAACCGTTTGCTAATATTAACGGGACGTCCCGGTACAGGTAAAACGACAGCTGTGCGGGGAATGATAGCTTTGTTGGAATCCTGCGGAGAAAGCGTTGTTTTGGCGGCACCTACGGGTCGCGCGGCAAAACGGATGACCGAACTTACCGAACGCGAAGCCAAAACATTACATCGTTTGTTGGAAGTGCAATGGAGTGATGAAGACGAATTGTGCTTTGCAAGGGACGAAAAAAATCCGCTGGAAGCTGACGTAGTTATTGTGGATGAAGTTTCAATGGTGGATACTGTTTTATTTGAAAAACTGCTTCGTGCCTTACGACCCGATTGCCGTTTGATATTGGTGGGGGATGCCGATCAGTTGCCGTCTGTCGGCGCAGGTAGCGTTTTGCAAAGTTTGCTGTCCGCCGGCGTGGTGCCTGTAGTGCAATTAACCGAAATTTTCCGTCAATCTTTGGAAAGCCGTATTGTGGCGGGCGCGCACGCGGTTTTGGAAGGCAAAGTTCCTGAAACCAACGAAAAGCAAGGAGATATGTTCTTTCTAAAACGTGCCACAAAACGCGCGGTGGAAGAAACGGTTTTGGACCTTTGCCACCGTCGCATTCCCGAAACATACGGACTTTCCTGCTGGAATGGCGTGCAAGTGCTGTGTCCCGGCAGGCGTAATGAATTGGGTACAATAGAACTGAATACACGCTTGCAAGCGCTGTTAAATCCACCTGAAGAAAATAAGGCGGAACTGAAAAACGGTAACATTTTACTGCGCGTAGGAGATAAAGTGATGCATAATCATAATAATTATGACATCACTTGGACCAAAGACGACGGTGAAGTGGGCAACGGTGTGTTTAACGGTGATATCGGCGTGCTTGAAAAGATAAACAGACGGGATGAAACGGTGTCGGTGCGGTATGATAACCGTGTGGCGTTGTACACCCGTGAAGATTTAAAGGATTTAGAACTGGCGTACGCCATTACGGTGCATAAAAGCCAAGGCAGTGAATTTGATGCGGTCATTTTGACAATGTTCCGTCATCAAAAACAACTTTGCTACCGTAATTTGTTGTATACCGCTATAACCCGCGCTAAAAAACTGTTGATAATGGTGGGGGACGATGAAACGTTGCTTTCCATGGTGGAAAACGACCGTAAAACGTTGCGATATACGGGATTAAAGTATTTTTTAATGAAAAAGGATTAAGAAGTTGAATGCGCTTTTTGTTTGGATATTAGACTTGTTCTTTCCACCGCGTTGTGCGTTGTGTGATGAAGTGATAGCAAGGTATGAACGCCCGCTGTGCAAAATTTGCAAGCAATCCGCATTGCCGCGCATAGAAACAAAGCGGTGTAAACGGTGCGGCAGAGAAAAGCAACAATGCGCGTGCAAAATCACCACTTTGCTGAGTGACGGTATTGCGGCGCCGTTCTACTATAAAGATAAGGTGCAAGAAGCGATACTGCGCTATAAGAAAGTGCAAGATGCTGACCGTACGGCGTATTTCGTGTCGGAACTCACCGAAACGGCGTATAGGGCCTATGCAGACACCGTTATTGACGTGGTCACTGCGGTGCCGATGCATCCGCGTAGTGAAGCAAAACGTGGTTTTGACCAAGTGAAACCTATGGCAAAAGCAGTTGCTAAAGCGTTGCATTTGCCGTATATGTCACTTTTGAAGAAAAGCATATACACCAAACCGCAAAAATCACAGTACGGTTCAGCGCGTGCCGCTAACCTGCTTGGTGCCTTTGATGTGATCGACGGCGCAGCCGTAAAAGACAAGCAGGTGTTGTTGATCGATGACGTAGTGACTACTGCGGCTACGACCAATGAATGTGCCAAAATGCTGAAAATTTACGGCGCAAAAGCAGTGTATGTGTTGGCGGTAGCTGTTTCGGAAAACAAAAAAGAACAAAGCGATATAGAAAAACTGATGAAACAGAAAAGACGGGAGAAAACCAATGACAGATAGAGATTTCGGTATTGATTTCGGTACGTCACGCGTGGTAATTTACGCCGCAGGTAAAGGCGTCGTGCTGGACGAACCGTCGGTGCTGGCTGTAGATACCCAAACGGGTAAAATGTTTGCTTGCGGCACCGAAGCGTATGAAATGATAGGCAGAGCGCCTGCTTCCATTACGGTGGTGCGCCCGTTGCAAAAAGGTGTTATCGCCGATTTGGAATACGCGTGTATGATGCTAAAATATTTCGTACAGAAAGTGTGCGCCTATAAAGTGGTGAAACCTCGTGCGGCGGTAAGTGTTCCCGCATCGGTGACCGCTGTGGAACAACGCGCGTTTTTAGAGGCTATGTATGCGGCCGGTGCCCGCCAGGTTATGCTTATTGAAGAATCTATGGCGGCGGCAATGGGTGCAGGTCTTGATGTAGAAGCGCCTCGCGGCAGTATGATTGTGGAAATCGGCGGCGGTACTACCGATGTGGCGGTGACGTCTTTGAAAGGTCTGGCATCTTCTTGTTCCGAACGTGTGGGCGGTGATGCTTGCGATGAAGCTATCGTACGTTTTGTCCGTCAAAAATATCAACTGATTATCGGTGAACGTACGGCAGGTGAAATAAAAATTGCGGCAGGTAAAGCGGTGGCAGATATGCCTGATATCACGGTGGATGCCAAAGGCAGAGATGCCGTGAACGGTTTGCCCCGTACCTGTCAAGTGACCTCTGCTGACCTACTGGAAGCAATGAAAGACCCGCTTGCTGAAATTGTTAATACCGTGCGGCGTGTATTGGAGAATACCCCGCCCGAACTGGCATCGGATATTTACGATAACGGCATTCTTTTGACGGGCGGAATGGCAAGGATGCGCGGTATGGATACGCTTATTACGCGGGCAACGGGTATTTCCAGCCGTGTGGCAGACGAGCCCACAGCGTGTGTGGCACGCGGCGCCGCTTCTGCTTTGCAGTATATACATCTTTTGCATTCGGGTGTATATGATATCGGTAAATTTTTGTATCAAAGTGCCGAATCTTTGACAAACTAAATGAAAGGGACAGTGTGTGTCGCGCTGTCCCTTTTTTATTTTAAAAAATCTTGTAAAAAATGGTGCGCTTGGAAAGCAAAACAGAAAATAACCGCACGTGTTTTGAATACAATAAAAGCGGGAAGAAGGGGAGATTTTTGCAAAGTATTATTCGTAAAATAACGGGATGCCTTTTTATATGTTGCGTCGCACTGTGGTGCAGTATTTGTTATTATGAAAAGGTGATGCCGGATAGATATACCGTGACCGAAGGGGAAAACTTGACCTTAATGGGAAATTTAGAAGCACTGCCTAATACAGTAAACGGTGCGACGGCTGTATCGGCGGTCTCGGGAAATATGTATCATAGTTCCATAAAACTGTTTGGGGTATTTCCCGTAAAAGACGTAACCGTAAACGTTGTGAAAGAACCTGTCGTTGTGGTGGCAGGTATTCCGTTTGGTATTAAAATGTATACGGACGGCGTGTTGGTGGTTGGCTTTTCGGATGTCGATACAGCGGCGGGACCGTGTAACCCTGCGCGTATCGCAGGACTTAAAATCGGTGACGTGGTGCTGAAAGTAGACGGCCAAGCGGTTAGCACAAACGGCGAATTACGCACGCTTATTGAACAATCTGACGGTGTACCAATCGATTTGTTGGTACGGCGTGATAATCTTACCTTTACGGTAAAATACCGTGCGGTGCTGTCGGTCACGGAAAACCGTTATCGCTCCGGCTTTTGGGTGCGGGATAGCTCTGCAGGTATCGGTATTCTAACCTTTTTTGAGCCGAACACTAAGATTTTCGGCGGTCTCGGACACGCGGTATGTGACGTGGATACAGAAGAAAAACTGCCGATTTCAACCGGTGAGATCGTGGCGGCAGAAGTACTGGACGTAGAAAAAGGTAAAGTGGGAACAGCGGGGGCGTTGGACGGCGCTGTATACGATAGTACGCTCGGTTATTTGTCTGTAAATGCCGAAACGGGCGTGTACGGTACGTTGTCACATTTCCCCAAAACCGCTTTTGAAACGGTACCCGTCGCAATGAAACAACAAGTGAAAACGGGCAAAGCACAGGTGCTCACCACCGTGAACGGTACGACACCGCGGTACTACGATATAGAAATCGTAAAGATCCGCTACGGTGATAGTTCTCCCACGAAAAATATGGTGGTGAAAATTACCGACCCCGCTCTTTTAGAAAAGACGGGCGGCATTGTACAGGGGATGAGCGGCAGTCCCATTATTCAAGACGGCAAGCTCGTCGGCGCTGTCACCCACGTGCTTGTCAACGACCCCACCCGCGGCTACGCCATTTTTGCGGAAAATATGCTGGAAACCGCGCAATCCGTAGGGCAGGGGCTTGCTCCTGCCGAAAAAATAAAAGATGCATCATAACTGAAAAAAGCATCCCGATTAATTTCGGGATGCTTTTGCATAGTCAGATGGTGAAATTCCAACATTCTTTTTAAACTCACGGCTGAAATAACTTTCATCATGAAAACCTGAAAGCTCAGCCACCTTACTTACAGAGTACATCTGGGTTTCCAAAAGCTCCTTGGCATGGGCTATTTTCAGGTTATTTATATATCTAATAGGTGAAATTCCCATAACCTTTCCAAATACTCTCCTGAAATAAACCTCACTTATTGAAGAAATTTGAGACAGTTCGGCAATAGAAATATTATCCTTAGTATAATTATGGTGAATATAG
>JAZPXM010000037.1:0-25574 GCA_045543675.1 Acutalibacteraceae bacterium | reverse complement strand
TAGGTTGGGAACAGCGACTGTTACATACCGTATTCTATGTTATTTGCACAATTCTTCTGCCAGCGCTTTAATCTGCGCGCGGCTGTCATCGTTCAACGCCGACATAATTTTGACGGTATTCTCCGCAAAGGTAAGGTTTTTAGCATCTTTCAGCATATCCTGCATTTTGCGGGTTGCCACAGGTGCCCAACTGCCGTTTTCCATAAAGGCAACGGTGCGGTTAGAATAGTTGCGTTCGGTCAAATGTTCGATGAACTCACGCACGCAAGGGAACACGTCGCCGTTATAAGTGGTAGCGGCAAGCACCAATTTACTGTAACGGAACGCGTCTTCCACCGCTTCCGCCCAATCTTCGCGCGCCAAATCGCTTGCCACCACCTTCGGACAACCGTTTGCTTTGAGTGCTTCAAACAGTTCTTTCACCGCTTTTTCGGTGTTACCGTATACCGAGTTGTACGCGATAAACACGCCGTCTTGTTCGGGGCGATAGGACGACCAAGTATCATACAAATGGATGTAATAGTCAAGATTTTCGGTAAGTACAGGACCGTGAAGCGGACAGATAGTGTCAATGTCCAGCGTTGCCGCTTTTTTCAGCACCGCTTGTACCTGTGCGCCATACTTGCCGACAATACCAAAATAATAGCGTCTGGCTTCGCACGCCCAATCTTCGTCAGCGTCCAAAGCACCGAATTTCCCGAAACCGTCCGCAGAGAACAACACTTTATCGGTAGCATCATATGTCATAATAACTTCGGGCCAATGCACCATCGGTGCGGTCACAAACTGCAACGTATGGTTACCCAAAGACAAGGTATCCCCTTCCCCTACCGCCAACTGACGATTGGCAAAGTCTGCGCCAAAGAAGTTTTTCATCATCTGCAACGCGCGAGCGGATGCCACCACCGTTGCCGACGGATACGCCTGCATAAAATGTACGATACTGCCCGAGTGGTCGGGTTCCATATGTTGTACAATCAAATAGGCAGGTGCCGCATCGCCCAGCGCCTTTGCAATATTGGCAAGCCACACATCGGCATACCGCGCATCCACGCTGTCCATCACGGCGATTTTCTCGTCCTTGATCACATAGGAGTTGTATGCGATACCTTCAGGTACCACATACTGTCCCTCAAACAAATCAATATCTCGGTCGTTAACGCCGACATAAGCAATATCTTTCTTAATCATTTTGCTTCCTTTCATCCAAAACATTTACCATCTTTACAATCTTCCGTACTGCCGCCGCGGTAGCACAGTTCATTCGGACATTGTCCGTTTTTTGCAAAATCCACAAGATTTTTAACGGTGGTTTCTGCAATGTTTTCCAGCGCTTCTTCGGTCAAAAACGCCTGATGGGACGTCACGATAACATTCGGCATAGAAATCAGTCTCGCCAGCGTATCATCTTCCAAAATATGTCCCGAATTATCCTCAAAAAACAAGTCGGATTCTTCTTCGTACACGTCAAGACAAGCTGCGCCGACTTTGCGCGCCTTAATACCTTCCAACAACGCTTCCGCATCCACCAAAGCACCGCGAGACGTATTGAGCAATACCACGCCGCGTTTACATTTTTGAAGCGCCGCCTCATCAATAATATGATAGGTATCTTCTGTAAGCGGACAATGCAAGGAAATAATGTCGCTGTTTTCGAACAATTCTCCCAATGCCACATACCGCACCGTATCGCCGTTATCGACGCCTGCGGCAGGAAATTTATCGTATGCCAACACACGCATACCGAAACCGCGGCAAATATCAATAAACACTCTGCCGATACGACCCGTGCCGATAACGCCCACTGTCTTACCGTACAGGTCAAAACCGGTCATACCCGCCAAACTGAAATTAAAGTCGCGAGAACGGATATACGCCTTATGAATACGGCGGATAGACGTTAAAAGCAGGGCCATCGTATGCTCCGCTACCGCATACGGCGAATACGCAGGCACGCGGAACACGTGCAGTTTACCGAATGCATATTTCATATCCACGTTATTAAAACCCGCACAACGCAAAGCGAGCATCTCTACACCCAACGTGCACAAACGGTCAATCACGGCGGCATCCACCGTGTCATTCACAAACACACAAACACCGTCATATCCTTGCGCCAAATCCACGGTATCTGCGTTGAGTTTCGTCTCGAAATATTTAAAAGTCACCCCGTACTGTTCGCCGTAACGGTCAAAGGACGGCTTATCGTACGGTTTTGCATCAAAAAAAGCAATTTTCATAATAACCAATCCTTTCGCATAATCAGTATATCATAGTATTTCAAAAAAGCGAGAGAAGATACACAAATGTATCTTCTCTAAACATATTCCGAACACAGATGCACTATTTTAAGAATCCGCTCACGATCTGTTCTTCGGCTTCCTTTTCGGTCAACCCCAAGGTCATCAACTTCATAAGCTGTTCCCCGGCAATTTTACCGATAGCCGCTTCGTGGATCAAAGACGCTTCTACATGATTTGCGGTAATCTGCGGTATCGCCGCAACAGAAGCGTCATCCATAATAATAGCATCACATTCGGTATGACCGCTGCAACGGTTATTACCGTTGATTTTAGACAAGAATACCTGATGGGATTGGTCTTTTGCAACCGAACGGGAAATGACGTGTGTACCTGCGTTTTCGCCGTTTAAGTCTACCTCAAAATCGGTTTGAGCAAACTGTTTTCCATGGGTCATAATCTTTTCTTTTACGATAAGGGTAGCGTTTTTGCCAACCGTTCCGCGGGTGGCACGCTTGGTGGAATCCACGCCTTTGATCTGGGTGGTTTCCATTTCGAGATACGCGCCTTCTTCCAGATGTACCACGGTAGTGGGGTTCATTACCCGCTCGCCGTTACCGTCACCGTCGCCGTAATGCTTCTCTACGTATTTCACACGTGCATTTTTGCCGAGGAAAAACGCGTGGATACCGCTGTGTTCTGCGGCATCGTCACCGCCGTTATGAATGCCGCAACCTGCAACGATCACAACATCTGCGTCTTCGCCGATATAAAAATCGTTATATACCAGTTCTTTCATACCCGTCTGGGTCAACAGTACGGGAATATGCACACTTTCGTTTTTGGTGCCGGGTGCAATGCGGATATCAATGCCCGGCTTGTCCGTTTTGGTGGTAATTTCAATGTTTGCCGTAGAACCACGGCCTGCTGCTTCACCGTTTGCGCGGATATTATACGCACCCGCAGGGACGTCGTGCAGGTCGGCAATTTGTTCTAACAGGTTTTTCTCGATCGTATTCACACGCATCCCCCTTTACAGTTTATCGCTCAATACCGAGCATACGCTTTCCGCACCGAGCAGGGCGGGCAACACATCTTCCTTGGTACCTATCTTCGTAACTTCGCCGTTTGCCACCACCACAATGGTATCCGCAATATTCAAAATGCGTTCCTGGTGCGAAATGATGATAATAGAACCGCTGTTCTTTTCGTACATCTTTTTAAATACTTGGATAAGATTGCCAAAACTCCAAAGATCGATACCCGCTTCCGGTTCATCAAACACGGTGAGTGCAGTACCCCGCGCCATAATCATCGCGATCTCAATGCGTTTTAACTCGCCGCCTGATAACGAAGCGTTTACTTCGCGGTCCACGTAATCGCGGGCGCAAAGACCCACTTCGGACAAATAATTACAAATTTCCGTAATGGTCAATTTCTTACCTGCTGCCAGCGCAACAAGATCTTTTACCGTCAAGCCCTTAAAACGTACGGGCTGTTGAAACGCATAACTGATACCCATTCTGGCGCGGTCGGTAATAGACATATTCGTAATATCCGTACCGTTAAAGAAGATCTGACCTGCTGTCGGGGTATAGATACCCGCAATAATTTTTGCAAGGGTGGATTTACCGCCGCCGTTGGGACCGGTTATCGCAACAAAACGATCTTCTATTTTTAATGAGACATTTTTTAAAATGTCTTTTTTTTCTCCTTTTTCGTCCTCCACCGCGAAGGACACGTTCTTTAATTCAAGCATAGGGTTCCTCCAAATGTATAGTAAAACAATATGTTGTATGTCCCACCGACATCATACCACGCATACTGTGGTATGTCAATTTTTTTGGGTAAAATATTGTACACCTGCGATACCCAAAATAATCAGTAATGCCGCTATCAGGATATACACGTTAAACGGCTCATGCAGCAACCAGATACTTGCCGCCACCGACACCACCGTGATCACGTTGGAAAATACGGTCGCACGGGACAAAGGCAGGTATGTATTGGCGTAGTTTATCATTAAGAATGCACACACCGATGACAGTACGCCGAGATACAACAAGGATACCACAAAGCCGCTGTCGGTAAAAGGTGTGACAAGTTGCATCGGTGTGCGACCATTTTCCAACACCGCCACCGCAAAGAATGCCGCCGTACCAACCAAAAACATCACGTAGGTACGTTCAAATGCGGTTACTTTTTCCGCACTGCGGCGGCTGATGACATTAAAGCCGACTGCCGTCACCACAGCGCCTATCAGCAACAGCACACCCCACACGGTGATAGCACCGCTGGAAGATTGCAAAAATGCCATCCATATGACACCGCCTACCGACACCGCGCTGCAAAGCACCTGCAAAACGGTAGGTGTCTCCCGCATAAACAGCGCACCGAATACAAGAGAAGCAATCGGCACTAGCGCAATCATCACCGACGAAAAGGTGGCGTTGGAATACAGCAGACCGTAATTTTCAAAATAGAAATATAAAACGGGCTGGCAAAGGCCCATTAACAGTAAAAGACCGATAGGTTTGCCTTTCAGCGATACGGTACATTTACCGGTAAGGCGCAGAACATTCATCACCGTCAAAGCCAAAAAGAAACGCCAAAAAAGCAGTACCGACGGGGTGGCGGCTTGCAAAGCCGTTTTGCTGAACAGGAAACTTAGGCCAAAAATAAAGTTGCCGAAAAATGCCGCCAGCATTCCTTTGGTAGTTTTAGACATCTGCATTCTCCTTTTGCGGAAGTTGCGACAGGATAATTGCCGCAAACATCAGTACACAACCGATACCCTCTTTTAAAGTGGGAATATCGCCTAACACCACCATACCCGACAACACGGCAAACACCGATTCCAAACTCATCACAAGCGATGCAACTGTCGGACGGGTATATTTTTGACCGATAATCTGCAACGTATACGCAACACCGCTGGACAACACACCCGCATACGCGATAGGTAACCAAGCGGACAATACCGTTTGCATATCGGGCTTTTCCAGTACAAACATCGGGATAACGGTAAGCAGTGCCACCGTTAAAAACTGAATACAGGACAACGTAACGCCGTCTACTTTAGGAGACACGTGGTCCACCACCAAAATATGTACCGCAAAGCACACAGCGCACAGCAGTACCATCAAATCGCCAAACGCAATGGTAAATCCGTCTTTAATGGTAAGCAGATACAGCGCTACCACCGCGATACCCACGCACCCCCACAGGTGTAAAGGCATCTTCTTGCCAAGGAACAGTCCGAATATCGGCACAATCAAAATATACATCGCGGTGATAAAGCCGGCGTTGCCTACCGAGGTATGTGCAATACCCACCTGCTGCAGCAAAGAAGATACGGTCAACACCGCACCGCACGCCATACCGCCCCACAGCAACATCCGCGGATGCCGCGGTGTTTCGGTTTTTCTGTGCATACGCACCAATGCAAGCGGCAACAGTACCGCAAAGCCCAGCACTGAACGCAAACAAAGGAATGTAAAGGGGCCGACCTTGTCAGCACCATCGCTTTGTGCTACAAAGGTGCTGCCCCACAAAAACGAACCGATGAGCAGTAATACACTGCCGTACCACTCTTTATTCTTGAACTTTCGCATAGTCTTTCTCCTTAGGAACTGCAAAACGGACGGTTTTCTCTTCCACTTGTGCACAGATATGCCGTCCGTAAATCACTTCGCCGTCCAGCGAACAAGGAAACACGGGGGAAGCCGCATATATCTCCACGCATTTCGCCTGACGGTATACAATATATTTTTGAAAACGGGGGTCATCCAAATGCTTTCCCGCTTTATAGGCGTTCATTAACCGTAAAAACGTAATACGGGACACAGGCTTTACAAGGCATACTTCCAAGAGACCGTCATCATTAGCAGAATAGGGTGCACAACGGTAAGACCCGCCTACGTACTGTCCGTTCGCCACGGTACACAGCAACAGTTCACCGTTAGGATTTAACACTTCCCCATCCGCTTTGACGGTACAATAGGTTTTCATAGACATCAGCAACGCTTTTGCCACGCTGACAGGATATGCCATACTGCCGCCGATAATTTTTTTGTGTCGTATCTTACTCATCAGTTCCGCTACTGCGCTGTCAAAGCCAAAATGACACGCATTGATAGCATACTGCTTATCGTTGATACGGATAAGGTCAATAGGCGCTTCTTCTGCATCCAGTAAGGCATCTATGTCCATAAAGCGGTCTTTACCGCCGTAATATTTCACGAAATCGTTACCGCTACCGCAAGGATACACAGTCATAGACGCATTGGGGCAACCGACAATACCGTTTGCCACTTCGTGCGCCGTACCGTCCCCGCCGCAAGCGTACACGCGCACCGTTTCTTCGGTGTGTTCGCCGCAAAAAGCACGTACAAACGCCGTAGCGTCCCCTTTCCCCTTTGTTTGGTACACAGTATACGCTACGTCCTTGCCTGCTTGCTCCAAAGCGGCGACTATACTTTCAGCGGCGCTGTTTTTGCCTGCGTAGGTATTCACAACAAACAAATGATGCATTTTTTACACCTTCCTTACAAGCTGCCTTATAACCTAATTATTATAGCAGTTTTAAAAAAATTGTCAATTCTTGCACGAAAAAAGGGCGTGTGTCGCACACACGCCCTTCTTAACTTTTATGCCGCTTTTTCTTTGCGTTTTAAAATAACTGCAAAAGCTATGGTTTCTGCCGCGATCGCCAATCCCCATGAAATAGGATAGGAAACGTACAGCATACCGAGTGTGGGTATTGCCGCAAACGCAGTCAATATCCACAAAATACGTGCTACACACGTAAAAAACACGTTAATAAGCATAGAAACGCTGGATTTGCCAAATCCTTGCAAAGCACCCATAAACACTTCCATAATGCCGCACAAGAAATAGGTAAAACCAAACCACAACAGCCTGTGCATACCAAACTGTATCGCTTCTGCCGAGTCGGTGATATACAGTTTTAAGAGCGGTTCAGCGAAAATATAACTTACAACGCCCAAGAAAATGCCAATCGCCGAAACACACAGGATACTGGTCCATACAACGCGACGCACCCGATCCAATTTCCCGGCACCATAGTTTTGTCCTACAAAATTCAAGGTTGCGTGACGGAAAGAGTTCATCGCCGTGTACGTGAAATTCAAAATGTTGCTGGCAGCGGCTATACCTGCTACTGCCGCTGTACCAAAACCGTTGATCGAGCTTTGTATCAGCATATTGGAAATCGAGAAGGTGCAACCCTGCAAAGCGGCAGGAATACCGATCTTTAAAATATTTTTGACTTCTTTGCCGTACATACGCAAGCGGGTAAAATCCAGCCGTGTGGCATCCGGTTGTGCGGCCAATGCGTGTATAACAAGCACTGCAGACAGCAACTGTGACAACGCCGTTGCCAACGCTACGCCTGCTACATCCAGTTCGACCAGCGTCACAAATAAAATGTTCAGTACCACGTTCGCAACGCCTGCAATGATAAGATAGAGCATCGGTCGACGAGTGTCACCGTTAGCACGCATGATCGCGGCACCGAAGTTATACAACGCATTCGGAATAGAACCTAAGAAATAAATCCGCACGTACAATACAGCAAGTTCCAAAACGTCTGCTGGTGTCGCCATCAAGACGAGCAGCGGTTTGGTCAACACTACGCCAAGCACAGTAATGGCGGCACCGGAAATACAGGCAAGTAACATAGCGGTATGTACCGTACGATGCGTTTCTTCGCGGTCTCCCCTGCCAATGGACATTGCCACCGCCACGCCCGAACCT
The DNA here is from genome assembly GCA_045543675.1 of Acutalibacteraceae bacterium. Classification (GTDB taxonomy): domain Bacteria; phylum Bacillota; class Clostridia; order Oscillospirales; family Acutalibacteraceae; genus URNF01. Next base: position 17,556 of record JAZPXM010000037.1, on the reverse strand, counting down.
GTCGACAGGCCCATAAACATATTGACAAGCAAGTTGATAAGCGAGCCGGTAGCACCCACAGCACCAACCGACGTACTGCCGCAAAAACGACCGACCACCACCATATCAGCAGCATTGAACAACAGCTGCAACACACCGCTTAAGATCAGCGGTATGGCATACGGAATGATATTTTTTAAGATAGGCCCCTCACACATATCAATGTGTCGTGGGGAAAGCGCCCTTCTCATTTACAACAGATCCTTTCAGAGTTCAACGATAGCTTTGCCATCTTCAAAATGCATTTTTGTACCGAGTTCTTCCGACAAAGTTTTTAAACGTTCCATAAAGGATATATCCGTCGTGACTGCGGGAACACCGCGCAACGGATGTTTCACATCCAAGTCAAAACCGAGTTCTACAGGCAACAGTTCAAGCTTGGTCAATTTGCCGTCTTCCATTTCCCAGTACGGCACAAAGGTCTCCAGCATTTTGCGGTCATACATAAGGCCTTTTTTGCCGCCTTCGGAACGGGTATCTAACAGTTTTTCCATACCCTCGTCGCCGACAAGACCGTAATTTTCGTAAAAATCAGCAGGGGCACACGGAATAGAATTGAGTTGCAGGATAAAGTCGCCCAAAGAATGGAAAATCGGGCAATCTTTATAGATTTCCACACCGCGAATCAGATGCGGACCGTGACCGATTACGGCGTGCGCACCCTCATCAATACACATATGACAAAAATCGCTCAAAAATGCGGGAACGTTTTCCTTATCGCCGCCCGTAATCTGGTGGGTATGCAACGATACCAACACGTAATCCGCATTTGCTTTCGCTTGGGCAATCGTCGCTTTAACGCGCGCGATATCCCGTTTATCAATTTCGTAAATGGTATCCGCTTTTTCGCCGACGCAGAATTTGATGGTATCAATTTCCGCCATACCTTCAGGCAACTCGGGGGTATACCCGTCTTTACGGTTGATCAAATGTCTGGCATTAACACCGGTGGCGGCACCGATCTCCTGAATGGCTTTTAGTTGATCGGGTGTTACCACCAAGTGCATTTTAACGCGCAGACCATTGATACCGGGGCGACCCTTAAATGCAGGAGAAGGATTACCCGCCATCATCGGCGGAGAGAAGCTGGAACATACCGAAATCAACGCCACTTTACCGTTTTCGGTTTCCAAATACACGGGGCGAGATGCTTCGGGCAGATCTCTGCCGACACCCGTGTGCGGAATACCGTTCGCGTCTAAAATATCCAATGTAGACAACAAGCCCTCAAAACCGAAGTCGAGCGCGTGATTGTTATTAAAGCTCAGCATATTAAACCCGTAATCAAGTGTCGTATCCAGCGATTTCGGATCGGTACGGAGATACGAGCCGCCCGAATACTGGTTACCGTACACGTTTTCGGGATAGTTGAGCGTGGTTTCCAAGTTTACAAAGCGCGCGTCACCGCGTGCGATAAAGTCTTTGATAGGCGCAAACCCTTCGTAACCGACTGCGTACGGTTGCTGGATAAGCGCGTCACCAACTGCTGTAAATTTCATACAATATGCCTTCTTTCGCAATGCAAGGGGACCTGAGCGCAAGCCGCGCCCAAGCCCCCTGCCGTGTTATTTAAAGAAACCGTTAACCGTTTCAAGCGCTTTACGCACAAGAAGATCTCCGCCCTCGTGACCGACAGCACCGCTGGATACGTACGCGGAGTAATGTCCCGCTTTTTCTGCTTTTTCGGTAGGCAAATAACCATAACCTCCACAGCAAAGCTGGATAATAAAAGTCTGCTTTGCGTAGCTCCGTGCACGAATCTGATTGCCGTAATCCAGGAACAGTTCAAACGGATTGGTAGTAAACGCGATATCACCCAGACGGATATGATGTGTCTCAATCACTTCGATATCGTGCGTCTGCTGATATTCATATCTGGCGATATTGCCCGCATGAATGAACAGTTTCGCTCTATCCACATAGTTAATGTTTTTACTGCCGTTTTCCTTTGCAAACGCACGGATAGCAGCATCGGACGCCTCATATTCCGCAGGCGTCACACGACGGATAGGCAGGTCCATCATCACACATTTGTGTTTGAACACGTCAGCATCCGCAGGCGTTTCACGGTCCTCGTATGCCATAATGATCTCATGTGCCACACGGCGACCGATGCGTTTAATGCCCTGAATATCAAACATAGAACCGTCCGCACGGCGTTCCAGCGGGAACGGACGTTCAATGTTCGGGTCATCAATCGGCGTTTCGGGCTGTACCCAGCGCACCAAATCGCGCGGGCACTGGTCGCCGCCGGGGCCGCCGAGTGCCAACAGATACAGTTTGTCGCCGAAATGCTCACGCAGGTATTCTTTTACCTTGCCCCAATAGAGGGCAGAAACAAAACTTCTGTGTTCCACTACCTGTGAGGGACAACAGATATTCGCAACAACACCCGTGATGTTTTCATTTTCATCAAAGGTGTACAAAATTTCAATACCCGAATCGTTGCCGCCTTCCATCGCAACAAAGGTCGCAGAGTTTGCATCGCCCCACATTTTGGCAGAACCGTCGTTATAGGTTATACGGCGGCACATACCGACAGCCGCGCGACCAAAGCTACACGCGTAAGAAGCCGGTTTGCGGTTGTTCCACGCTTCAATGACCGCTTTGGAAATTCTTTCTACCAAAAAGTGCAACGCTTCCACGGGGGTCATCGCTTCGCTGCTGGTTGCCAATTCCGTATACATCGTGCCTTCCGGCAGGTAACGCAAAAGAATCGGCGTGGTTTTCGCGTTATATGCGTTGGGTTTGCTACCCGAACGGTCATACACGTGAGAGGTATGCGAATGGGTCGCGGCGATGATGACGTTCATCGGATCGAGATCGGTCTCTTTTACCACGTTTTCACGTACCATCGCCATCAGATTTTCACCGATAGAAACGATATCCACCGAACAGATCACCGTTGCCTGTTCACCGTTTTCGATCGCCATAGCAGTAGCGGTGATAGGGCTTTCCACATACTCGGAAATGCGTTCAAAAAACTGACCTGCCAAAGATACGGGGCGGTCAGGTGTAATACTGACTTCTGCCCAACCGATTTTCAGTTGACTGTTCATATCCGTCTCTCCTTACAATAAAACAGGAATTTTCTTGTCACCGTAGACACTTTCCCAATCTTTATTAAAGTTATCTATAGCAATATCGGTCATCGGATGTTTGATAAGCTGATATAACACGTCAGGTGCCACGGTTACGCTATGGCAACCAACATATGCCGCATCCTGCACCTGCTGGGTATTTTTGAAACTGGCGGCAAGCACTTTACAATCGATGCCGAAATGGTCGAGAGAAGCCACAATTTCTTCAACCACCTTAATACCGTCGCTGCCGATATTATCCAGACGGTTAACATACGGAGCAACATAGGAAGCGCCCGCTTTAGCAGCGAGTAATGCCTGCTGCGGCGTGTGGATAGCGGTCATGGTCACCGGAATACCGAGGTCTTTGAGAAGCATAGTCGCTTTCAGACCTGCTTCGCCGATAGGCACTTTGATAAAGAAGTTTTTACCGAGCAATTTCTTTAACAATTTTGCTTCGGCGACGATCTCTTCTGCACTTTCCGCGGTGGTCTGTACATGAATGGATTTTTCAGGGCCGATAATATCACGAATGCCCGTGACGATTGCTTTAAAATCCCCTTTTTCTTTGGCAATGATAGAGGGGTTGGTGGTTACTCCTTCAATAGGATAAAACTCATTCGCGTGGCGGATTTCGTTTAAATCAGCCGTATCTAAGATATATTGCATTTTAGTACCCTCCTATATTCCATACTTATTCAATGATTTCGATGCCCAAAATAGCGCACAAATCTTTGATAACAGCGGTGTTATCACCGTAAGTGATAATGTAGTGCTGGCACATCACGTTCTGTGCAAATGTTTCTACGTCTTCCAGGAAGATCTGCAAGCCGGGCAACTGCGGTGCAGGTTGGGTCCAGCCGGCTTCTTCCCACTTAGGCGGCGTTTTGCCTTCGCCGGTCAAAAGGTGCATATAGTATTTGCCGTCGATGTAGCAAAGGCGGGTCATAGTGAGTGCGCCCGTCTTAACTTTAGATACGTTCAGGATACCTTCGGACAGTTCGCCGAATGCCGCAGGCATTACGGTGGTCTCGCCATCGGTCACTTCCGCAGGAACGTAGTCCGGCACACCCGCGATAACGCTGTCTTCAAAGAATTCATAGAATTCGAGATAAACACCACACTGACCGGTCAATGCTTTAACCATCAGCTGGGTCACGTTACCCAAAGCGTCGTTTTCCGGAATGGTAGAAACGCCTTCGCAGTCAGCAAGCAACATAAAGATAGGTGCGGGCGGGAAGCCAAGCAATTTCTTCATACCGTCAACATCTTTCAGCGAGATAGCGCCGTAGCCGCGTTCGTCGATAAGCTGTTTCACAGCAAGATAGTAACCTGCCGCCATTTCCATACCTTCCTGCTTAGCAGGTTTCAGGAAGTGCCATTTGCTCATCACGTTGTCGATGACCGCCTGTTTTTCTTCCTTGGTAATGGCGTCGTAACGCTGTTTCATTTCCAGCATTTCAAAGGTCTCGATTTCGGGACCTACAACCTTTTTGAGCGAGCCGCCGTCATACAGCGTACCATACAGGTTCATATCGCGGTAACCCGCCATACCCACGCGCGCAGAGCGGAGTGTTTTCGCCGCAGAAGCCGCAGTAAGGAAGCTTACCACACGGTCGGTACGGGGTTTGGCACCGATGATTTCGTATACATATTTGAAAGTGTAGCCAAGGTCTGCAAATGTTTTGCGCAGAGCAGTGGTGCCTGCCTGGTCAGCGGTGGTGACGATTCTGCCGTCTTCCATCCAACCGCAAAGGCCCCACAACACCATCGGCAGATGGCGATATTGTTCACATACCTTTACAACCGCGTGGGTAGGAATCCAACCCGCGATGCAGATAACAAGAGAGTCAAAATCTTTGCCTTTTAAAGCGTCCAGGGCTTTGGCAATGTCTTTTTCTTCATAGTCGTCGGTAATGGGATATACGGAAGTGAGTTGTACGCCTGCATCTAACAAACGTTTTTCCGCTTCCTGACATTTGTTTACAATGATGTCAATAGGGGTATTGACTTCACCGAAACCGATAAATGCCGCTTTTACTGCTTTACTCATAGTATTTTTGCCTCCGCTTCACAAAATTGTTTATAACTCGCGGTGTAATCGTCGCCTTTGGGCTCGTACACCTTATCTGTGTCAATAATGGCATCGCACGCCGACTGGACGTCGGTGAAGATACCCGCGCCGACACCCGCCAAAATCGCGGTGCCAAGGCACGCCGTTTCCTTGTTTTTAAGCGTAACCAAACGTTTACCTGTCATATCTGCTTTCATCTGACACCACAGCGGGCTGGAAGCGCCGCCGCCCATCGAGCGAATTTCCGCACAATCTGCGCCGATATAATCGAGATTGGCTTTGAGCATACACGCCACCGATTCCAGCACGCTACGCACCGCATGCGCACGGGTGTGTTCCATCGTAAGACCCAAAAAAGCACCTTTTGCGGTGGGATCATATTTGGGCATCGTGGAACCACACAAATACGGCAGAAATGTAAGTCCGTCACAGCCGGGCGGTACGGATGCTGCCAATTCATCCAACTCACGGAAACTGAACTGTTCGCAGAAATTGTTTTTAAACCATTTCAGCGCAATACCTGCAGTAGGCGTCCAGGATAAAAGACAATATTTACCGTCGTAATTGACATGGCAAGGAATGATGCTGTCAGGGTTATAGGCAGGCATACCGTCGTGCGGTACAAACAATGCCATAGTGGTGCCGGTCATCTCGCTGATGGTCGCACCGCCCGTGACACCGGCGCCGATAGCACCGGCGATCTGGTCCATAGCACCGGTGACCACCGTTGCGCCTTTATACGTGCCGACCGCAATCCCGCTATCCAGCATTTCGGGCAGCTGTTCACGGGAAACGCCGATAAAGGCGAGCATTTCATCCCACCAATCACCGTTTACAATATCCATATACAAACTGGACGATTGCAAGGTTTTTTCGGTGACAAAGCGACCGGTCAAACGGAACAACAGATAATCTTCCAGCAGAAAAATCTTTTTAATGTTACCAAACAGCGCGGGCTCGTTCTCTTTTAACCACAGCAATTTCGCCGCAGGCCAGGTGGCGGTGATCTCGGGTTGTCCCGTCACTTCATACACCTTTTTGTTGCCAAACTGTTTTTTGATCGCTTCCGCTTGTGCCGCCGCGCGGTTATCCAACCACACGATAGCATTCGTGAGCGGTTTGCCGTTTTCATCGGTAACGATCATCGTCTCGCACTGGGTATCGATCGCCAGCGCAGTAATTTCCTTATCTTTTGTCAGTTCATTATACGCTTCACTGAACAAATTCCAATAATCTTCCGCAGGAAATTCCACGCGGTCACCTTTTGTGATAAGGGTATAATCTTTCGTAACACTACCGAGCAGATTGCCCTTTTCATCAAACAGCGCCGCTTTCAGAGACGTAGTACCGATATCAGCGCCAAGTAAATATTTCATACGTTACCTCTTTTAGTGCAATTCGTCCCACGCGCGGCGAAGAGCGGAAATCATTTCTTCTACCATTGCCGCAGGGTCAGCCGCTTTAATAATACCGCTGGTGGAACCGGTTGCCTGTGCACCGAGTTTGATGGTGTTATATACGTCGTTGCCGTTAGAAATGCCCGCGCCCTGCAATACCATAATGTCGGGATTGATCTCGCGCACGGTGCGAATGGTCTCTACCACGTAGTTGGCATCGCTGGTAGTACCCGTACCGATAAGCTCGGTGGGTTCTGCCACGAGCAGGTTTGGACCGAGTTTGGCAATTTCTTTGAGTTCTTCCACCGTGTCAGCACAAACGATGGTCGCAAGACCGACTTCGTCAGCACGTTTGATGGTTTTTTCGATTTCTTCCATAATCAAGGGTTTCTCAGCGTGATTAAGCATAACGCCCACAGCGCCCGCAGCCTTTACCGCTTCGGGAAGCACGGAACCCAAGCCACGACCCACGGGAAGAGAATCCATATGCTGTGCAAACACAAGAATTCTCTCGGTGTTGTCCGCAATCAATTTGATGTCGGTATACTGAGGGGTCAAAATGATGTCTACATCATATTTCTTTGCCACTTCGTCCGCCACTTTTGCAAGCTTGAGCATTTCTTCACCGTACAAAAACGCTTTCGGACCGATTTCGAAAAACGGGGCTTTGATCTTGAAATCTTTATACATTACTTGTTCAACCTTTCTCCCACAGCGCCGCCCGGATGGATCAGCGCAAATTGTTCTTTCTGATAGTCGGTTTCTTCCATCACCGCACAGATAAGCGCGTCAAATAAAGCGATAGTGGCCACAAAACTGGCGGTTGCCTGCATATTGTATTTATCACTTTCTTTCTCAATGTGCATCGGGAGTACCACGTCAGCGTGTTTTGCAATAGGCGAATCCATATTTTCGGTGACGCCGATAATTTTCGCTTTCTTTTCCAGCGCCACGCTCAAAACGGGCATCAACTCCGCCGTTTTACCGCCGCGGGATACCAGTACAACCACATTGTCTTTCTGCACGGCGCCCAAGCCGCCGTGCATCGCTTCACACGGGGGCAAAAATTGAGCCGGCCGTTCCACGCAGCACAAGGTATGAGCAAACTTCTTGGCGGCAATGCCGGAAGAACCACTTGCGCTGGTAATAATACGGTCGGCATTGGCAAGCAGATCCGCAGCCGCAGCAAAAGCGTCCTTATCCAATGTGGCAAGGACATCCGCTACAGCTTTTGTTTCAATTTCCAAAGATTCCATTGCTCTTTGCAAAGAGATATCTTTCATCCGTTGTTCAACTCCGTTCGGAAAATACAATTTTGAGCCCTTTTTTCTTCAATTCCCCAACGGCTTCTTTATCCGCCAGAGTATTGGTCACCACGCAATCAACACTGTCAATATCCGCGATCTTGCGGAAAGTGGTTCTGCCGATCTTGGTATGATCTGCCGCCGCAATTACCGTTTTGCATTGGCTTATCATTTGAAGGCAGATATCCGCTTCGTGGTCATAATACGTGGAAATGCCGCCGTTTACATCCACACCGTCTACCGACAGGATGAAACAGTCAGCATAAAATTCTTTGAGTTGTTTTAAGGTCAGGGTGCCGTATACAAACTGATATTCGTAATCCACGTGGCCGCCCAACAAAACAATCCGCAGATTGTTATATTTAGCGCCTTCCAGCGCTAAAACCACCGAGTTGGTCACAATGGTAATATCCTGTTTCTCTGCGAGTTTGCGCATCACCGCCAACGTGGTGGTGCCCGCATTCATCATCACCGTTTGATGGTCCGCTATCATATCAGCAACCACGTCGGCTATGGCATCTTTGTCCTTTTTATTTGTGTTAGAACGCTGTGCAAGACTCATATGGTAATAAGAAGCGTAAGAACTGACTGCCCCGCCGTGTACGCGGGACAGCAGTCCTTTGCTTTCTAATTCCGCCAAGTCGTTTCGAATACTTACTTCCGAAACGTTAAACAGCGCACTTAAATCGGCTACCCGCACCTTACCTTCGGTGTGCAGAATGTCTAAAATCCTGTCACGCCGTTCCTGTAAAGTAAGTTCGGTATTCACGGCAACCTACCTTATCTCTGCTGCTGCAGGGTGTAGTGTACGTCGTACGCTTTTTCTTCGTCGGTGAATTTATGTAAGGTGTCGATTACTTCACCGTTGTTCCACTTGCGGTCCTCCACATCTTCGGTAGTACCCATAACAGTAACGTTAAGCTGACGACGGCGCGCACGCACGTGGTCCCAGTCAACAAAATAGATGTGTGCAAATTCGCCACCGTCCAAAACGCCGTCTTTAATGGTCATGGTTTCGCTTCTGCCGAAGAATACAGAACGCAGGTGACCGTCGGTGTTCATACTGGTGAAGTCGCCGGGTTCGTTTACGTAGCGACCAAACTGCGCGTGGATCGGACCGGGATGGCGATACTGATGTTCTTCCGCAAAGTCGGGAATCATCTTACGCATAATGTCCAACAGGTCGTGCTGTAAGTACTCCAGATCGAACGAATCGATATCGTGAGAACATTCCTGTACCATCACAGAACAGGTGGTATGATGAGACGCGATAGCAACGGTGCCGTTCTTAATGCCCGAGGCCGCAACGATCTCGATGATTTCTTTAGACACATCGTGGAAAGTGGGGATCCAACCTCTCGACTGCAGTTCCAATTCTTTTTGATAAACCTTAAATTCCATAACCAAACTCTCCTTTTGTTTTATTTCGTTTTTGCTTTTGCTTGGTTTCGTTTCTATTATGCCATAAATACCTTTATGTGTCAATAAAAAAACACCCCGTTTGGGATGTTTTTTACATTTTTTTCAATGCCGCAGCAAATTCTGCAGGCGAAACTGCAATATTTAAAATTTCCAGCAAGCGATTTGCGGACAACTTTTCGGGCAATCCCAGTGCTTTTTGTAAGCGGCGGCGTTTTTCGGCGCTATCCGTACCGCCCACCAGACCTGCATCATACAAATCGGCCTTGGTAAGACCGCAACCCGTAAAATGTGGGGCATCTTCCCCCTCAAAAGTTGCTCCTGCGCGGCGCAATGCTTCCAAAATCACTGCATTATCCACGCCTTCCACACCAAGCAATCCTTCTTTAGACGGCGACGCTTTACGGCGTTCTTTGCCGGCGATTTCGGGAATATAGGCGTGCTTTACTTGCTCTTTCGGTATCGCACCGCCTAAAAAGTCACGAATTACAAATCCCGCACCGTCACTATCGGTCAAGATCAGTAACCCGCGCGTTTCTGCCAAACGGCGCAACAGTAAAAGTATTTCTTTATCCTTAAAAACACCAAATCCGTTGGTCTCTATAACGGTGGCATCCACCGCCGAATGCAAGCGAATAGCATCGTACTTGCCTTCCACTACAATCACTTCACGTATTTTTCTCATACCATCAACTTCGCAATCGTCTGCTCCAACACAAAGCGCGGGTTGGAACGGGAAGATTTTAATAACGTATCCGCCTTGGCAAGAATCTCCAGCTTTTCGCACAACTGTTCGAGGGTCATACGTGCGGCATCCCGCGCCGCAAAAGTAAGGCGGGAAACCTTGCTTTTGCCATACATCTGCGGGAATGTGCTGTGTACTTCTTCTGCTGACACACCGGACACACGCATACGGTACATATCCACAAACGCGCCGATAAGAATGGCTAAAATCGCAATCGGATCTTCCCGTTGTCCCAATAAAATATCCAAAATGCCGTAGGCATCATCACTTTTACGGTACAACACCGCTTTCGTGAGCTCATATCCCTTTGCCTCAAGATTTTGGATGGCAACTTGTTTTATCAAAGCCGCAGTAATGTCGCCGCCGTCCGCTATCGCCGCCAATTTATCCAGTTCATTACAAAGCATCAGCACGTCATCGCCGCATTGCTCTATCAGCAGTTGGGCATTTGCAGACGATAATTTGCAATTCCGCCGCGCCGCGCGGGCACACAGGGTCGCTGCAATTTCGGTTGCAGTCGGTTTTGCGAATTTCACCACGCCGCCGACCTTCGCCACGGTATCGCGCAACGTCTTCCATATGGCTTGTTTTCCCGTCGGTTGTAAGCGCATATACATCAGCACCAACACGGTGGTATCTGTCGGCGTTTCAATAAGCGGCAAGATGCGCTCTGCTACCGCATCATCGGTAAAATCCAAATCACGGATGATCACGCATTTCCGCTCCGCCATCAGCGGCAGGGCATCAATGGCTTGCTCCAATTGTTCGACAGATGCGGTTTCTCCGTCAAATTTCTGCAGGTTAAAGCCGCCCATATCTTCCGATACCGCTGCTTTACCGATAGCATCTGCGTATTTTGCGGTAAGATATGCTTCTTCGCCGTACAATAAATATACGGGACGCAATGTGCCGTTCAATTCTTCGCGCAGTTCTTTCTCACCGTAAGCCACAGCCATCCCCCTTACAACCAAAAATTATCGTTTGCTATCAGATCACCTTGCCCTGTCGTAAAAAACGCCGCTTCGCGGTTTATCGCCACAGGGCAGATAACATCCACCAATTGTTCTTTCACAACCGCAACGTGCTTTTCAGCACACACCGCCACCATTTCCTGCGCGGTCAACAGATGTATATCATCGGGTACCGATTGCCGTACCACCGTCAAATGCGTTTGTTTCCAACTTGATGGCAGATCGGCTACCAAACTGTTTGTTTCGGTGAACAGTATCCGCGTATCACCGATATCCATACGCCACCAGCCGTCTACGGTAGCCAGCGACAACATATCCCCACACGTAAGTACCGCCCCGTCTTTCAGCGACAAAACATCGGTTGGGGCATCTTTTTCGGGGCACACGACCGTTTTTGCGGGTATTGTTTTCAACAATTCCGGCAAAGCCGCGTAAGATTTCTTGCTGCTGTCGGTTATCACCAACACGTCTAACGCATCGACACCGCAACGGGACAAATACCACCGTGCATGCCGGTAGGCGTATTCGTTTTCGCCGGAAATCACCGCCGCGGTCACCGTAGCCGTTTCAATGACAACTACGGTAGAATATCCCGCATCTGCCACACGTATGGAAACATTGCGGTGTAAATACGCGGCAAACGCAAAACCCAAGCTTACAGCAACAACCGCATTGACAGCCAATATCCGTATCGCGCCGCGTTTGCCGTACAATTTCACCGCCCAACACAGCGCAAACGGAAACAATGTCAATAACAGTAACCATACCATATGCCGTATCTGCAAAACAGATATCGACATAGAAGCCACCCAACGCGCCACCGCCATGACACAACGTGCAAGCGTACCCGCCACCCATAAACACGGCGCGGCACATATACGCAACAGCGGCAATTGATATAAAATGCCGCCCAAAAAGGCACTCGGCAACATCACAGCTATCGGCCAACCTGTCAGCAAATTGGCAAGCGGCGACAGCAATGTCAACGTACCGAATACTTTCGCACAAATAGGTGCCGTAAAGACCATCGCCGCCAAAGAACAGCCAATCGGTTGCAATAATTTTTGTATCCACGGGCGTTTGGCAATGAAACTGCACAAACACACGCCCTTATTCCACAGCGGAACCAGCACGATCAATCCCCAAGTGGAAGCAAAACTCAATAAAAATCCAACATCGCACACGGCATACGGGTTTTGCAACAGTATCAGTAACAAAGCCACCGACAGAGACGTACGGCTGTCTGCACGACGGCGAAACACACCGCCCAGCAGTAAACAATGTAACATCACTGCAGCACGAATCACCGAAACAGAAAATCCCACCATCAGCATAAACAGCCAAATCGACGACAATGTTATCACGGTGGCAACACCGCGGCGCATACGCAAATGACGGAAAAGTGACTGCACGGCGCCGCTTAAAATAGTCATATGCAGTCCCGATACAACAGTAAGATGTGCAAGACCGCTTTTGCGAAAATCGGTTACAAGGTCTGTAGATAATGCCGATACATCACCCACACAGACACCTGCCGAAAATACCGCTTGCTCATACGGTAATGTTTCGTACAGCCCCTCAACAAAGCCATATCGCAGCGTGTCACTCCACACCTCGAACATTTCGGGGGTTGGCGGTGCTGTTGACAGTACCAACTCTACTTCGCCTGCCAAAAAGACGCCGTCACCGTGCAAGGACGCGTTTTCCGTTTGATACAAGGATACCCGTCCGTTGAAAAAGGCATACTTTTCCAGTTGCCATTTTTCATTTTCTACTATTGCCGATATACGCGTACCTTTGGGTAAAGCGCCTTGTTCGGTAACAGTCAACAAGCATTTTTGATCTTCATCGTCTATGACGGTATCCACCCTTGCGGTCACCATTACCGTCTTGCCCTCAAGAGAAGCCAGCGGCAGTACCGTTTGTGTATACCGCAAATATGTGCCCAGTGAAGACAATATCACGCCAAAAGCTATCAAATATAATACACCAATACGGCGTAACGGCGGTATGCATAATACAAGAAGCAGACACAAAGCAGCAACAATTGCCACTTTAAAACCGTGTTCTTCTCCATTGGCCACTACACATGCTGTAGTAAAAGCGACTGTAATCGCAATGACATATAAAGGTCTTCGGGATTTCAAAAGGAACATATTATCCGTTCTTTTTCTTCGCCGCCTGTTTCATACGTTGTTCTTGAGACAAAATCTTTTTGCGCAAACGAATGGACAAGGGGGTTACTTCCACCAATTCATCATCGTTAATAAACTCCAAGGATTGTTCAAGCGACAAAACCGTGGGCGTAGTCAAACGCAACGCTTCATCCGAACCCGAAGCACGCATATTGGTAACGTGTTTTTTCTTGCAGACATTTCCGGCAATATCTTCCTCCTTTGGGGACTGCCCGCCGATCATCCCCTCATACACAGGGACGCCGGCACCCACGAACAGTACACCGCGTTCCTGCGCATTAAACAAACCATATGTGCTGGTATCTCCCGTTTCAAACGCCACCAGCGAGCCTTGTACGCGCTGTGGAATTTCACCGGCATACGGTTCATACCCGTCAAAAACGCTGTTCATAATACCGTTACCGTTGGTGTCGGTCAAAAACTGCTGGCGATATCCCATAAGTCCACGGGACGGGATACGAAATTCCAAGTGGCTGACGCCCGTATCTCTGGTTCCCATATTGCGGATTTCCGCTTTACGCGGACCTAATTTTTCCATAACGGCACCCACATACTGCTCAGGCACCTCAATCATCAGCAACTCCATCGGTTCTAAGAGATTACCGTTTTCATCTTCTTTATAAATAACCTGCGGACGGCTGACAGCGAACTCATACCCTTGACGGCGCATCGTTTCAATCAAAATAGACAGGTGCAATTCACCGCGACCCGACACTTCAAAAGCATCGGTAGAGTCGGTCTCTTTGACACGCATACTGACGTTGGTTTCCACTTCTTTGAAAAGACGGTCACGCAGATTGCGGCTGGTCACAAATTTACCTTCCTGACCGGCAAACGGGCTGTTATTCACCATAAAGACCATAGAAATGGTCGGTTCATCAATACGCACGAACGGCAACGGGTCAATATACTCGGGATGACACGCCGTTTCGCCGATACTGATTTCGGGAATGCCGGTCACAGCGATAAGGTCACCGATAGTTGCACTTTCGTGTTCTACGCGGTGCAATCCCTCAAACTGAAACAGTTTGCCGATACGGGCATTAGACGTCTTACCATCTGCGTGACAAACCGCAACCGCTTGCCCATTTTGTACCGTACCGCGTACCACGCGGCCGATACCGATACGTCCCACGTATTCGTCGTGATCAATATTCGTAAACAAAATCTGCAACGGCGCATCCGCATCACCTGCGGGAGCGGGTACGTACTGTAAAATTGCCTCAAACAACGGTTGCATATCGCCGTCGCGTACATCAGGGGTAAGACCTGCATACCCGTCTCTGCCCGAAGCATACACTACCGGAAAATCTATCTGATCATCATCGGCACCCAATTCAATAAACAGGTCCAGCAATTCGTCGATAACTTCGGCGGGACGTGCACCATCGCGGTCAATTTTGTTGACAACGACAACGGGAATTTTACCAAGTGCCAACGCTTTTTTCAGCACAAAACGGGTCTGTGGCATACAACCTTCGAACGCATCCACCAGCAGTAAAACGCCGTCTACCATCTGCAAAATACGTTCCACCTCACCGCCGAAATCCGCGTGGCCGGGGGTGTCTACGATGTTGATTTTGGTGTCTTTATACATCACCGCCGTATTTTTAGAAAGAATGGTGATCCCTCTTTCTTTTTCAAGGTCACCGGAATCCATTACGCGTTCCGCCACCTGTTCATTAGAACGGAAAACACCGCTTTGATGCAGCATCTGGTCTACCAAGGTGGTTTTACCGTGGTCAACGTGGGCGATAATTGCAACATTTCGTAAATTTTCTCTCGTTGCCATACTGAAACTTCCTATCGTTTATAATTTTGCTTTGTGATTTTAGCATATCCCGACTTTTTTTGCAACAAAATATTGGATTTTATCAATTTCTGTGATATATTCTACTGAGAAAGAAGGGATTTGGGTGATAACGGTCGCTGTCATTTGCATATTGACCTGCGTGGCATTGATGGTTTTGGTGTGTGTCAAACCGTCGGTTACCGTGGGTAAACATACCGTCAGCATCTACTGGATGCCACCGCTTATCGGCGCTGTAACACTTGTAGCAAGCGGTAAACTATCGATTGCCGAACTGGTGGCAGGGCTCACCGCCGACACCGCGATGAATCCCATAAAAATTTTGGTGTTGTTTCTTTCTATGACCCTTTTATCGATATTTTTAGACGCCACGGGATTTTTCAGCTTGCTTGCCGCCGCCGTGTTGCGACGCGCGCAATTCAGTCAAATGCGACTGTTCTGTTATTTGTATCTTATCGTTTCGGTGCTTACCGTTTTTACATCAAATGATGTGGTGGTATTGACCTTTACACCGTTTATCTGCTATTTTGCGGCTAATGCCAACATCCGCCCGCTCCCCTACCTATTATGTGCTTTCGTTGCTGCAAACACATGGAGTATGGCACTGCTTATCGGCAATCCTACCAATATGTATCTCGCGGCGAATGTTGATTTTATCGGTTATCTTCAAGTAATGTGGTTGCCTACACTGTTTGCAGGCATTGTTTCGTTTATTGCGCTGTGGGTATTGTTCCGTAAAGACTTAACCAAACCTATCGAGCAAGGATATCCGCAGTTTGCAGTTGAAGACCCCGCATTATTGATGATCGGTGTGATACATTTAGCAGTATGTATTGTATTGTTAGTACTCTCTGCATATATCGCCCTGCCGATGTGGGGTATTGCGCTTGGCGCATTGGTATCGTTGATGATTACCATCACCGTTTATTTGTTGGTACGCAAACGCCCGTTGCATATTTTACGCGCCACACTCCGTCGCGCGCCGTTTGAAACGGTGCCGTTCGTGCTGTCGATGTTTGTGTTAGTGTTGACCTTGACAAAATACGGCGTTACCGCACATATCGGCAATCTGCTTTCCGCAGGAAACGCCGTATTCACCTACGGCGGCGCGTCATTCCTTGCCGCCAACATTATCAATAACATTCCTATGAGCGTGCTGTTTTCCGTGCTGGCGGATAGTCCCGCCGCACTGTACGCCGCCGTTATCGGCTCGAATATCGGCGCTTACTGTACCCCGCTGGGTGCTTTAGCAGGGATTATGTTCAAATCGTTGCTTCGCAACCACGGCATTTTGCTGTCGTTCAAACAGTTTATGAAGTACGGCGTGGCGGTAGCGATACCTACCCTTGCCGCCGCACTGTTGGGGTTGTTATTAACTATCTAAATGCCGTATTTTTTAAGATCAATGTGACCATCCGACTCGAATATAACGCCTTCTGCTTCCAGTAGTTGACGTTGTACATCTTCGCCGCCAAAAGCGAATGCAGGTGCCACGCGACCTTCACGGTTGACCACGCGATGACAAGGAATCTCTCCGGGACGCGGATTGACGTGCAAGGCATAGCCTACCACCCGCGCCCAACGCGGATTACCGGCAAGTAACGCCACCTGTCCGTAGGTTGCCACACGGCCCTTTGGAATGGTCTGTACCACTTCATAAATTCGTTCAAAAACGCTCATTTTCACGCCCCCATTATTTCTTTTAGTATACCCCAACGCAATGTGTCAATGCAAGCATTTTTCGCAATATACGCAAGCGCGCAGAAAATGCACACGCATCTTCTGCGCGTATGTAATAAGCCATGTGCGAATATCCTATCGCGAAATCTGTGCAGTTTTGTGTTGACAAACCCCCACTTTTCGCATACAATAATGACACACTTTCTAAATGACTTTGCAAAAAGTGGCGCAGTTGGTAGCGCGGGTGGTTTGGGAGCGTGCCTGGCACGAAATGCCGTGAAAATGAGAAAGTCCCGAAAAGCCTTTAACGGTGCGGACTTTCGGGGTTTTAAGATAACTCAAAAAAGCGTGGATTTTGAGTTTGACCACAGTTTGTCCCACTTCCACGCAAAAAGACCAAAAATTGAATAAAATCGGGGTGTGGCGCAGTTGGGAGCGCGCGACATTTGGGAACAAGTAGTCGGTCCCGACACCTCCGAAGTTCGAATGCTCGCAAACCCGCATAAACACTGGGTTTTTGGGACTTGACCGTTTTCAGAAATTACTGTAAAATTGATTTTGACCAACTATTTGACCACTTATAGAAAAAATCGCTTTTTAAACAAAATTTCATATCATCGGGGTGTGGCGCAGTTGGTAGCGCGCGACATTTGGGATGTCGATGCCGCAGGTTCGAACCCTGTCACTCCGACCAAAAAATCCGTGTTTCCTATATGGAAGCACGGATTTTTTATGTATTATCTTAATTATCAAACTATTCGATAAATTGGAATTTATCGCTCTAATCGAACCAAGTATTGCGTCGTATCCTCTTCAAGTTTCTTATCTGTCGTCGTTTGGAA
>JAZPXM010000036.1:0-8086 GCA_045543675.1 Acutalibacteraceae bacterium | reverse complement strand
ACTGGCGGCGGCGAAAACGTTTGGTGAAAATATTGGTCTCGCTTTTCAAATGGTGGATGATATTTTGGACGTTACAGCATCTGCTGAAACCCTTGGTAAACCCGTAGGCAGTGATGCTGAAAATGAAAAAGTCACCTACGTTTCTCTGTGCGGTTTGGAAGAAACACGGCGCATTGCGGCAGAAAAAACAGCCAAAGCAATAGAGGCGTTATCGGCATTTGACGGCGATACCGCACATTTAGAAAAACTGGCGGATGCATTATTGCATCGTAAAAAATAACGAAAGACAGGACGTTTCTATGAAAGAAACACATGGCATTCTCGCGTCGGTGAAAACGCCCCGAGACGTAAAAAGCATAGATGAAGAGCGGCTTGATGAATTTTGTGCAGAAATTCGCGAGACGCTGGTTTCTACTGTCTCAAAAACGGGTGGACACCTATCGTCCAATCTCGGCGTAGTGGAATTGACGGTGGCGCTGTTACGCGCATTTGACCTGGAGAATGATGATATTGTATGGGACGTTGGTCACCAGTGTTACGTATATAAAATGCTGACAGGCCGTCTGGATCGTATGACGGCTATCCGCAAAAGCGGCGGTATTGCCGGCTTCCCGAATCCGAAAGAAAGCGGTTACGATACATTTGTAGTCGGTCATAGCAGTACTTCAGTCTCTGCGGCGAACGGTATAGCAAAAGCGAAAAAGTTAACCGATGCAGACGGCTATACGGTTGCTGTTATCGGTGACGGTGCTTTGAGCGGCGGTTTGGCGTATGAGGGGCTTAGCAATGCCGGACGTAGTTCGGATAAGTTGATTGTGGTATTGAATGACAATCAGATGTCTATTAGTCCGAATGTCGGGTTTTCGGCGCGACATCTCGGACGGTTGCGTAACCGTTTGGGCTATATGAAATTTAAAAATGCCGTCAGTACGGTGTTTAAGCACATTCCCGTCATCGGTAAATCGTTGTATAAGGTGTTGCACAGCAGTAAAAACACGATGAAACGTGCGATTTTAAAAGACGTGTCTTTCTTCGAGGATATGGGTTTTTACTATATCGGCCCTATTGACGGGCATGATATTCCGCAATTGACCCGTGCGTTTGAAACGGCACGTACCCTGGGACGACCTGTGGTGGTACACGCAGAAACTGTCAAAGGTAAGGGATATACATTCGCAGAAAAAGACCCGGGTGCCTATCACGGTGTCGGGCACTTCGACCCTGCGGAAAAGTTGGTGCCGTCTGCTGTGCCGAGTTTTTCCACGGTGTTTGGCGATATGTTGGATATGCTCGCGGATGAAGATGCACGCATTGTTGGTATTACTGCAGCGATGAAACACGGTACTTGTATGTTACAGTTTGCAAAACGGATGCCGTCCCGTTGTTTTGATACAGGCATTGCAGAATCCCACGCCGTAACCTTTGCTTCCGGCTTAGCGGTGGGTGGAATGATCCCGATATTTGCGGTGTATTCTACCTTTTTACAGCGCGCATACGACCAACTGCTGAACGATACTGCGATTATGAATAATCATATTGTTTTGGCGGTGGATCGTGCAGGCATTGTACCTGACGAGGGGGAAACCCACCAAGGCATATTTGACGTGGCATTTTTAAGCACTATTCCCAATACGGTGATATATGCACCCGCTACATTTGAAGAGCTAAAACTGCATTTAAAAAAAGCAACGTATGAAGAAACCGGTATTGCGGCGGTGCGCTACCCGCGTGGCGGCGAACCGACAACGCTTACAGACTACAGACCCGCCTATACGGCGTATACATTAGAAGAAAACGATGCGGCGCAAACGCTGGTAATAACCTACGGCAGAGAATATGCGCAAGTACTGCCTGCCGCGGCTCTGATGGCACAAAACGGACAACCCGTTTCGGTTTTAAAACTCAATCGCATTTACCCCGTGGATGCACAAGTGATAGAAATTGCTAAGCGGTACGATCGTGTGGTATTTGTGGAAGAAGGCGCGAAACGAGGCGGCCTTGGCGAACAAATCGCGTCGCTTTTAATGGAAAACGGCTTTAAAGGCAGATACGTTGTGCGTGCCATTGACGGTTTTATCCCGCCGTGTACTTTAGAAGAGGGTATGAAGCGGTACGGCTTGGATGCAGATAGCGTATATACGCTGTTGGCACAAGGGGATGCAGTATGAGTGACGAAATGATGCGCTTAGATGCACTCCTTGTGGCAAAAGGGTGTGTCAGCGGCAGAGAAAAAGCAAAAGAATTGATTGAAAACGGTGCGGTAACCGTGTCGGGTAAAATAATCACAAAAGCATCGGTGAAAGTACCGTGTGACAGCGAAATTACGTGTGATACCACGTCGGTGCGCTTTGTCGGCAGGGGCGGTTTCAAACTGGAAAAAGCGCTCGCCGTCAGCGGTGTTGATGTCAATGGCGCGGTTGCAATGGATGTCGGTGCATCTACGGGTGGTTTCACCGATTGCTTGTTGCAATCGGGTGCTAAAAAGGTGTACGCCATTGACGTCGGTACCGATCAACTGCATCCCGTATTGCGAGAAGATCCGCGGGTGGTGGTTTTAGAAGGTACCGATGTACGTTCTCCGATGTTACGAGAGATAATACCCGCTTGTAGCGTAGATGTGTGTGCAATTGATGTCTCTTTTATATCGCTTACGCGGGTATTACCTGCAGTATTGCCTTTCTTGAAAGGCGGTGCGATTGTGTTGTGCCTGATCAAACCGCAATTTGAAGCGGGTAAAAGCGGAATAGGCAAAAAGGGAGTTGTGCGCGATGCAAAAGTACATCGCCGTATTTTAGAAGAGCTATGCATATTTTTTAATGAAATGGCACTTTCAGTACAAACGTTAGATTTTTCGCCCATTACCGGCGGTGAGGGTAATATTGAATTTTTAGCTGCTTTGGTGTATAGTAATGCAAAACCGTGCGCGCCATTGCCTGTATCGGTAAAAGATGTAGTAGAAGCGGCACATAAAATGTTAAAAAGGTAGTGTGACGGTAATGAACATACTGGTTGTTTCCAATATACATACTTCCGTGAAACCGCAGGATGTGGCACGCATTTGCGAAGCGTTGACTGCGCAAGGCGCTTTGGTCACGACGGCAACATTTGCGGCGGGCGAACAACTGTCTTGCCATACTGCCGATTTGATTATCACTATCGGTGGAGACGGGACCATTATGCACGTTGCAAAACAAGCAGCGGGGGATGGGATACCTGTCTTGGGTATCAACAGCGGAAAACTCGGCTTTTTAGCGGGTATGGAGATGGATGAAACACACCTTTTACAACATTTGTTTGATGGATGTTACCATACTGAAGAAAGAATGCTGTTAGATGTGACGGTTGACGGGTGTGAAGGTACATACCTTGCCATGAATGAGGCGGTGGTTTCCCGCGGTGCATTGTCTCGATTGGTCGATTTGACGGTGGTTAGTGATGATAATGACGTGATGCACTACCGCGCGGACGGCATTTTGGTGGCGACACCGACCGGTTCTACGGCGTATTCGCTTTCAGCGGGCGGTCCGGTGGTAGACCCGCGCGTAGCATGTGTGTTACTGACCCCGATTTGTCCGCATTCGTTGTACGCGCGGTCTCACGTGTTTAATGACGATACCGTATTGCACGTACAGACCGCAAATACACGCGGCGAAACCTTTTTGACGGTGGACGGCGAAGCGGAAGTGCAAATTCCTGTTGGCGGTACGGTGACTGTGAAAAAGTCGCAGTTTACGGCACGGCTGGTACGACTGAAAACCCAATCTTTCCAAGATGTTTTACAAGAAAAATTGATTAGTAGGGACGGTGGCTTACAATGAAACTAAAAAGACAAGCGAAAATTCTTGAGATTATTCAACGGCAACCGGTGGATACGCAGGAAGAACTGCAAAGGGTGCTGAAAGAAGACGGCTTTTTGGTGACGCAGGCAACAGTTTCCCGCGATATCAAAGAAATGCGTCTTGTGAAAGTGTTGGATACCGACGGCAGATATCGCTATTCGGTGGAACGAAAGGAAGGTATACAGATTTCTTCCAAATTCCACTCGTTATTTGCGGATACGGTGGTTTCGGTCAGTTATGCCGCGAATATCGTGGTAGTGAAATGCTTGAACGGTATGGCGGGCGCTGTCTGCGCGGCAATGGATTCATTGCATTGGGAAGGTCTTGTCGGCACGTTGGCGGGTGATGATACCTTTATCGGTATTGCGGCAAGTGAACAACGTGCCGCCGATCTTACTGAAGAATTGCGGAAATTGATGCGGCAATAATGTGTAGTGAAAAGAAAGGCGGTGACGGATTTTGCTGGAAAGTTTGCATATTGAAAATATAGCGGTCATAGAGCATGCAGACGTGGATTTTCACGATGCACTTAACGTGCTGACCGGTGAGACCGGCGCCGGTAAGTCTATATTGATTGATGCCATAAACGCGGTGCTCGGCGAACGGGTACGGCGTGATTTGGTGCGTACAGGTTGCGAAGAAGCGCGTGTATACGCCACTTTTTCTGCGGTTTCCGACCGTGTGAAAGCGTATCTTGTTGCGGCGGGATATCCGATGGAAGATGAAACGTTGTTGATTGGCCGTACCATTCGCGCTGATGGTAGGAGCAGCTGCCGTATTAACGGTCGTCCGACAACGGTGAGTGTTTTACGCGAAGTGGGCAGAATGTTGGTTAATATTCACGGTCAGCACGAAAACCAATCGTTGCTGGACCCGACGTTACATCTGCACTATCTCGAAAAATTGGGTGATTTTACGGCTGTGCGCGCCGCGTATACGGCGGCGTATGAACACTATTGTGATATCAGCCGTACATTAAAAAAGATAAAAACTGCGCAAACGGAAGCACAAGAGCGAGAAGATATGCTTCGTTTTCGCGTCGGAGAGTTAGAAGCCGCTGCATTGGTGGCAGATGAAGAAAAAGCATTAGAAACCAAACGCGATTTTTACCGTCATAGTGCGAAGATTGCGGGCTTTTTACGTAAAACCGACGGTTTGCTGTCGGGGGAAGATGACGGCGGTGCGGTCGGCGCTGTCATCGAAGCGGCGGATGCGTTGCGGCACGCGGCGGCGTTGGTGGATAGTTTGTCCCCGTTATCCGAACGGTTACAGAGCGTTATGTATGATTTAGAAGCACTTAGCGCCGAAATCGGTCATTATGCCGCCGATATGCATTTTGATGAAGCGGATAGGGAGACGGTAGAAAATCGACTGGATCTGTTGCATCGTCTTTCCAAGAAGTACGGTACGGATTCGGTTGGTATGTTAGAAATTTTAGAACAGGATAAAGCGGCGTTACAATCCATTGAAACGGCAGACGAGCGTATTTCAGCGCTGCAAACGGAGTTGGAAGTTGCCCGTGAGCAGACGCTGTCTGCGGCGGAAAAACTCACCGCGGCGCGGAAAGATACCGCTAAAGAGTTTGAAAAACGCGTTTCTGCGGAATTGGCGTTTTTGGATATGCCGTTTGTACAGTTGGAAGTGTCTATTCAAGCTGTACCGCTGACGGCTATCGGTGGCGATAAAGTGGAATTTATGCTTTCGGTAAACCCCGGTGAACCTGCAAAACCGTTGGCAAACATTGCATCCGGCGGTGAACTTTCCCGTATGATGCTGGCGATTAAAGCGGTTATGGCACGGGCGGATGATATTGATACCTTGATTTTTGATGAAATTGATACGGGTATCAGCGGTCACGCCGCAGTGAAAGTGGGCATTAAACTGCGTGAAACCGCCGCATTTCGCCAAATTTTGTGTGTAACACATTTGGCGCAGATTGCGGCAAGAGCGCACCACCATTTGTTGATTCGCAAAGACGTGAAAGACGGCAGGACTTGCACGGCTGTGCTACCGCTTTCCGTGGCGGACAGCGAGAAAGAATTGGCGCGCATTATCGGTGGTACTGTCACCGATACGAATTTACAGGCGGCCAAAGAAATGCGTGCAGAAGGACAGAAATAAGGGGGCGTTCCTATGGTAGAAAAAGCGTATACCGAAAATGCAAATTTGTTGTATGAAGCCATTTTGAAACTGGAAACGGTGGAAGAATGCGCACTCTTTTTCAGCGACCTCTGCACCGAAAAGGAAATCGGCGCAATGGTGCAACGCTTGTCTGTTGCTAAGATGTTGGAAGAAGGGTATAACTATGTGCAGATAGTGGATGCTACCGGTGCGTCTACCGCTACTGTCAGTAGGGTGAAGCGCTCTTCTAAGAATTACCGCATTGTGTTGCAACGTATGAAAGGTGAGAATACGTAATGGCGGCAGGATACGGTGCGTTTTCGGCGTTTTACGATGCGCTGACCGAAAACGTGGATTATGCAGGTTGGGCGTCTTATTTGCTCGGCTTGTTTGAAAAATATGGTAAAAAGCCGCAACTGTTGCTGGACTTGGCGTGCGGAACGGGTGCGCTTTCGGAACAAATGCTGTCTTTGGGCGTGGATATTATTGGCGTGGACGGTTCGGCGGATATGCTGGGAGAAGCGGGGGAGAAAGCCGCCGCTTTTAGCGACCGTTGGATGTTGCTGTGTCAGGATATGCGGTGCTTGGATTTGTTCGGTACGGTGGACGGCGCGGTGTGTATGCTCGACTCTATCAATCATTTGACTAAAACCGCGGACGTGCGTGAAGTGTTTCGCCGCTTAGGATTGTTTATTGAAAAAGGCGGTTTGTTCATTTTTGATGTGAATACACCGTATAAACACGAAAAGGTGTTAGGTGATACGGCATTTACCTATGAAGAAGATGGCTTTTTCTGCGCGTGGCAAAATCATTATTTACCGCGTACAAAAGAAGTGGATATAGAACTGAATTTCTTCGTGGAAGATGCAAACGGTTATGAACGGTATACGGAATACATTCGCGAACGCGCTTATACGGAGAAAACATTGCGCCGTCTGTTGGAAGAGACGGGATTTGAAGTGTTGGCGGTGTACGGTGAGCTTTCTGCTGATCCGCCAAAACCCGACGAACAAAGAATGGTGTTCGTTACAAGAAATACAGCAAAAGAACAAAGGAATGGATAAAAATGGCAAAGGTACTTCGTTGTTTAACACAGGATGCCACCGTAATGGCAATGGTAATAGATGCAAGTGATATTGTTGCCAAGGCAGAACAACTGCATAAAACATCTGCGGTAACTACCGCGGCGCTTGGACGCCTGTTGACGGCGGCGTCTATGATGGGTATTATGCTAAAAGGAAAAGATGATACCGTGACCTTGAAAATCAGTGGTGACGGTCCTGCGGGAATGCTGATGGCGGTATCTGATAGCGAAGGGTATGTGCGCGGATATGTGCAAAATCCTGTTGTGGAGATCCCTTTGAAACCTAACGGCAAATTGGATGTCAGCGGTGCTATCGGTGGCGACGGTATGCTGTATGTCATTCGTGACAGCGGTATGGGTGAGCCGTACGTTGGTTGTGTACCGTTGGTAACGGGCGAGATTGCGGAAGATATCACCACCTATTATGCGACAAGTGAGCAGACGCCGACGGTTTGTGCGCTCGGCGTGTTGGTAAACCCCGACTTAACGGTAAAGGTGGCAGGCGGTTTGCTGTTGCAGCTGTTGCCGTTTTGTCCTGACGATATTATAGATAAGGTAGAAAATAATATTGGTAAACTGGGTTCTATGACCGAAATGCTGGCTGCCGGTATGACACCGATGGATATTGTGGAAAAGGCATTAGACGGTATGCCGTTTGACGTGCTGGATACCTACGAACCGACCTATCGCTGTACCTGTAGCCGTGAACGCGTGGAAAAAGCATTGCTTTCTATGGGCGCTGACGAATTGCGTTCTTTGCCTGACGAAAACGGGGAAGTGGTGGCAGATTGTTCTTTTTGCGATAAATTGTATCGTTTTTCGCGTGAAGATATTGAAGAATTGATAAAGAAAAGAAAGCAGGAATAAATTTCCTGCTTTTCTTATATATTTATTTTGAAAAATATGTAAAAAACGCTTGACAAATTGAGCAGGGTGTAGTATTATAACTTGCGTCGCCTGAGCGCGACAACCTTGTGGAGACCGTATGGGAGCATAGCTCAGCTGGGAGAGCACCTGCCTTACAAGCAGGGGGTCACAGGTT
>JAZPXM010000035.1:0-9064 GCA_045543675.1 Acutalibacteraceae bacterium | reverse complement strand
CACCCGAATTCGTAAAAGTTTTCGGGTGGCTTTCGTATTTGACCACTTATTTGACCACTTATGGAAAAAGAACAGAAAATTTCATCGTAAAAATCAGAGCAAAAAGGGCAGAAAAAGGCAAAATATAGGCTAAAAAGAGCCAAAATAACGCTTTCTTAGCAGAAAAACGTTCCAGAAACTCTTTGGGATGTTGAGGCCGCAGGTTCGAACCCTGTCACTCCGACCATGCAGGGTGTCCTTATAGGATTTCAAGTTCCTATAAGAGCATCCTGCTTTTTTTATGCCTAAAACAGATATAAACCACGGAACAAATTATAAGAACATTCTGTGCTGAACGTCACTAAACTGTTCAAACTGTTCGTGAGTAATCTTGTAATCCGAAAAGCGAATGCTAATACCGGTTTCTTTAGAAGTGACCGTACCGTTGCCGTTATCCACGGCAGAAACGGTAATTTCACCGTTTTCGGCACCTTCGGGAAGCTGTAACGTGTCGGTGGTATTGACAATCGCGTGCTGCTGCATTGCAGAACTGTCAGCACCTTTCAAATAGGTTTTTACCGCCGCGTATACTGCCAGATTATCAATAATCAGCGTGGTGGTTTCTGCACAATCGCTTTCATAATCAGTTACTTTTGTGCGGGAACCTGCACGGATACCTTCCCAACTGCTGTGACCGCCAAAGGTAAAGCCCTCTTTTACGGTAACCGTAACGGTACCATATACCTTATATTTATTGGTGGTAGAAACATCATTGTAACAACCGCCGTACAAGCGACGGGTAACCGTACCGCCGTTTAAGACGATATCCACCTTCGCCGGCGTACCGTTGGCGGCGTAGTTCGTATGTTTCATATTGGAACCTGTGCCGTTACCGTTACCGTTGCCGCCGTAAAGGCTTTCAACGGTACCGCCGTTCATTTCGATGTACACGCTGTTGGCAGTACCCTGGTGCGAGCTACCACCGAATACGTTGGTGATCGTACCGCCGTCAATGTAAACGTGCGTATCACCTTTCATCTGACCGTAGTCAGCACCGGTACCGCCGTACAAAGTGGTAATCTTAGCAGTGCCGCCTACTTTCACATAGGTCTCACCGACCATACCACCTCTGCGGTTACCGCCGCCAACGGTCAAATAGGTACCTGCGTACAATTCTACGTGGGTGTCCCCCGTGTAGGTATCGGTAAAGGTGGCAATCTGCTTGCCGCCGAATACGTTGGGCGTACCAACAATGGTCGCATCTGCAGACACTACCAACTTATGATAGTTAGCAAGCCAGTACACATAGTTACCGCTCTTGAATTTCAAAGTCACGTCACCGAAGGTAGCAGGACCTTGCATAATAACGTATTCGTCAGCTACACCGCTGAAATCCAGCGTACCGCCAACGTAGGTGATGTCTTTTGTGGTCGCCGCAAATGCGGTCAGCGGATAGTCACCCACCACATGGATAGTGCCGCCGTCTTTCACCAGTTGCGTTGCTTTTTCGAGCGTTGCAACTGCCGCCTGTTCGCTATCGCCCGTGTTAGCATCATCGCCCGTTGCCGAGAGATACACGGTATCTAATTCGGTAATCTCCGGGTCATAGCCACGGAATGCAAAACCGGTATACATAGCGCCGGACGGGTCAGACATATACAGACCCATATACCCGCCCGTATAGGCATCGGACAGTTTTACTTTCTCTCTATGCTTAATGGGTATATTTACTACCCCATTCAAAACTGTATTCGTCCTTTGTAGGCAACCAACCCTCAAACCATTTTTCAGGTCCGTCGGGTGCAAACCCACGTTCCGCTTCCGAAAGCGGCACTTCATTTCCGTGCGGATCAAGCGCCGTCACCGCAAGATTTTTAAATCCTGCGCCGTTACCGCATCCCGCAAAACCGATATAGCCGCCAAGCGCTTTATCCGAAATTTTAACGGAATACAAGGCGGAGTCATCCACCTGTACTGTCAGCACACCCTCTAACACCGTCAAGGTTAAGTGGTGCGGTTTGCCGTAGTTATATTCGGTCAATGTCGTTGCGCCGCCGTAATCCTTGGAATAGCGCATATGCTGTATCAAGTCCGCAAGACCGCCGTGGATATTCACGACGCCTTCGCGTTCAAGATAGGTGTATACGCCGCCGCCCAACGTATTATCATAGCGGAACTGGCTGACACCCGATGCAAAGAACCCGACGGTGCCGAGATATTTGGACGGGTCTTGCACACCCACCAACACATACGGATACCAGAAGTTAGAGCCATGGGTAAAATCGACTTCCAAACGGAAGTTAACGAGATTTAAATCTTTCAGCACCATATTGCTGACACTACGGAACTTATTGCGTTCGTTGTAAGTGCCGCCGGCACCGATATAGGTGGTGGTCGCACCGCTGGTGCCGTTTGCGGTCCAGTAGTCTTTTGCTTCTACTTTACGCAATTCGCCGATATCTGCCGACCACCGCATCACCGGCTGATCATTTTCATCCAATTCCACCTTGCCCGTCTCGGGATCTACCGATTCTTCGTACATAGAGTAATGACAGACAAAGTTGTCAAGGTCATTTGTATGGTCAAGATAGTACTTGACAGTATGATCCGCATCGTAGTCATTGCCGATACGATTTTCCACCTGCATCTCTACGGCAAGTGTATCCGCCAACGTTGCGTTTGCCAGATTGCCGACCGCTGTAAAGGTATACACGCCGTTTTCAGAAGAATCGTAATCCGCGCTTTCCCATTCCACGGGAACAGGGTACACACAACCGTTCGCATCCATCATATTGAGCATAGCGGGCAAGGTAAGCACATCCCCTGCCGCACGGTCCACAACCGTATCTGCGGGCGGATCGACCACACTTGTCATCGTCAATGCTTTAGCATCCAGGTCGGTGATCTTCAAGTTATCGAAATAACAACCCGAAGCGTTGGTAGCAAGATAAATGTAACCGCCGTTATATTCTTCCGGCAAATTCACCTTGTACGGCGTGGTGAACTCATCCACAAGGATATACGCTTCGCCGTTAGATACCACCATTTTCAGATGATGCATCTCGCCGCCTGCTTGATACGGGTCAAAGAAGCGATTACCGTGTGCAAGAATATCCGCTGTGCCGAGTACTTCGCTGTAACCGTGTAAGGTAGCAGAACCCGACGGGTATACGGCGTAAGTGTAACCGCCGCCCTGCTGATTCCAATACACGTTGCTGACATCTGTTGCGGAAGCGCCGAAACCGACAACGTTCCAATGTTCGCCGTCGCATTTATAGTCCACTTCCAAAACAAAGTTGGTATATTTCTGCGCCTTAAGCACCGCAATACCCATATTGATGTTACAGACGTTAGCATATTTGTGTTTATACGCGTTACCGTTCAGTTCAAACCCTTCTTGTATCTCTGCAAGGGTTTTCACAAAACTGTTTTCATGGAATTTGAGATAGCCGTCTTTGGTAACGTGCCAGTTATTATCCGCCGTATTCTGTACGTGAATGGCCGTATTATTAACCGTTCCCGTTTCGGGCAGATAGTAAGCATCAAAATTTTCCAGTTGTACGGCATCACTGAAATCGTATATCACCGTGTTTTCTTGATCGTACTTGCCCACCCGCACGGTTGCCGCGGCGCGTAGGCCGTTCGTAACACTTAGATAGCCGATTGCCGTATACTGCCCTTCCTGCGCAAGATTTACCGCAGACAGATCCCAGAAAACGTCGCTGTTTTCGGTGCCCGTAGCGGTGGTAACCTGCAAACTGTCGGGCAGTTGCGCTTCTAACTGCGCATACGTGGTGCCCAGCGGCACAATGACGGGCGGTACCGTTTGTACCGCGGTATACGTGGTTACAAAATCCACAGGAATACCGTTTTCATCTAATTTCGTGATCTGCCACGCGGAAACGCCCAGCGCAGCGCCCGAATAGCCAAAGCACAAAGCGCCTGCCCCGTCTACCGAAGCATCTAAACTGCGGGATGCGCGCTGTACACCGTTTACAAACACGTGTACTTTGCCGCCTGCTACTTTCACCCGTACAAAATAGGTGCCGTCAGGGGTGTTCGCCAACACGTTTTTGATAACCACAGCGTCACCGTCGCCCGTAGCGATAGTCAAGTCACCGCCGACGGCAAATCCTACTGCTAATTGGCCTTGTATAAAATCGGTCTCGCCCGGTGTTGTAACCAGTTTACCGACATTTGCCGTTTGTCCTGCAGTGACCCAGAAAATGCCCTGCTGTGCTTCTTTAAAGTGCAATTGGAACGAAGCGTCAAAATTCTCAAGTGCGGCAACGCCGTTAACGCCTTTCCAATGTAACAGCGCGGTGTTATCGGTTGCGTTATCGCTAAGATCGTTTTGTCTCCACAAAACACCGTCTTTCAGCAACCAATGGTTTTCCATCGCTTCTTTGACCGTGCCGCCTGCGTGGGACGTGAAATAAAAATCATAGTCGTTGACCATTTCCGCATCCGCTGCATCTTCATACGGCGCAACGGTGGTATCCCACGGGCAATCCTGCACCGATTCGGGAGAGCCGATATCCACTTCTCCTGCATTTGCATCCAGTCGGGTAATCTGTATATTGCCTACATTGCCGTTCACGGTACCCACACCGAATGCCACCGTACCGGCTTTGGTATAGTTGACAGTAAAGGTTTTGCTAAACAACTGTGTAGCACCGGTGATATCCGAGATGGTGACTTTACAAGAAGTCCCGACAGCGGTGATCTCCACGTGGATCTCATCGGGCAATGCGGTAGCAAACACTTCATTCAGTGAAGAATATTTACCCGCAATCGCCGTTCTGTAGAAACGGGTACCGGTAATATCGGCGCCGCCTGCCACGTCCATAGAATGGGGGGAGATAGCCACGATACATTGTTCGGTGTTCATAGCGCCGTACCCGTTAACAAACTTACCGGGCATCAACTGGCGGAAACCGAACAGCGCCGTAGAAGCGTACGCGCCTACTTTTTCAAACTTGTAGTCAAAAGCCACATTGAAATTGGTGAGTTCCAGTTCATTGCCGTACGCATCTTTCGGTACCAACGCGTTGATCAGACGAACGTATTCGCCTTCTTCGTAAGTGGTAACACGGCGTAACCAGCGATTGTCTGCCAATTGCCAGTTGCCGCTGGTATGTTTACCCGCTTCGTTACCGTAAGGCGCTACTTGGCTGTATGTCGCTTCGTGGTTGAAATAGAAATTAAAATCGGTGTTTACCGCATTCATTTCAGCGGCAGATAATTGTTCTGTACCGATGGTGTTTTCACCGGTAGTCGTATACACGCCGTTATCAAATTCTGCAATATCTGCGGCTGTGAAGGTGAATTTTTCAGCTTCTCTTACAGCATCCGTTTCGGTTTGTGTAGAAAAATCCACATCGATCGGCTTGCCGTTATCGTCCAAATGCACCAAACGTATCTCACCGATGTCGTGACCCAACGTAGATACGCCGTAAGCAATGTACCCTACCGCGTCATAGTCAATGGTATGTTCACCCGTGTAGTATACCGCGTCGTTGAACGTGTCGGTAATCTTTACGGTTACCGTATTACCGACCACCCGCATCAGCACCCGCACTTCCTGCGGCAATGCCGTGGTAAACGTGACTGCATTCGTGGTTGCCACGTCGCCCGACACGCTGTCCCCTGCCATAACGGTAAGACCCGTCTTGGTGAACATCACAAACCCTTGTGCTTTCACAAGGTCGGTAGCGGAAGTGGTAAATTTGCCCGCCGCTTTCTGCCTGAAACCAATAACGGCGCCGCCGTCTTTCGCCGCCGTAGCAGACTCAAAGCGGAATAAGAAGGACGTCTCAAAGTTACGGTAGCAGAACGCCTTACCGCTTGTGTCTTTCGGAATCAAAGACGTAATACGCTGTATCGCCGTGTTCGGCTGTGTACGGCTACCTGTGTTGCGCTGTAACCAGATATTCAACAGCGACGTACCGAAATACGCCTTGTCCGCCGTCTGTCCGTCATACGCAAGCACTTTGCCTGCGGGCGCCATCACATATTTGCTGTCGTGATTGTAATACGTAAAGAATTTGCCGTTGATTTCATCAACAATCGCTCTCGCGGCGGCATTTGTCTGATCGGCAAAAGTAAAGTAGTGTGCATTCGATGCTGTATACTTGCCGTTTCCGCCGTCAGCCACTTTGTTATACGGCGCCAGATCGGTCATCGAGAAATAAAAATCTTTGTATGCGGTACCTGTTTCCGTACCGAAATCCACCGCATTACCGTTTTCGTCCAGTTCGGTTACAGCAATGCTTTTAATGTTGCGGTGGCTGTTGGAAACACCTACCGACAGATACCCGTTGCCCGCCGTTACCGTTGTGGTTTTTTCATATACAACACTACTGTCTTTCACTTTTGTGACCTTTACGGTCAGCGCCGTTCCCACCACACGCACCGTCAACTGATAGTCCTGAATGTTGTTGGTGTTGGCGGAAAAAGCGGTTACGGTGTTACCGCTGACGCCTGCGCCGTAATCACGGATAAGTACGCCGTCTTTGGAGCCGTCGTTGCCCACCGCAACGAGAGCGGATTTGCCGATGACGGTGTTCCCGAAGTTTTTGGTATTCAACTGTCCCGCACGTTCTTCGTGGAAAGAAACAATAACAGCGCCGCGTTTCCCTTTAGATGCTTCATTATACACGACGGTCGCTTCAAAGTTGGTGAGTTTCGCCAACATACCGTTTTCGGCTTTTACGGTAAGCAAACTGCTTTTACGCAGCATCTCCCCGCCGAGCGGATCTGCGGTTATGTAACATAGCGCACCTTCTTCACCGATATCCCAGCGATGTGCGCCTGCATACGAGTCACCGCCATCCACAGCGTTGGAACTTTCGCCAAGATACGCTTTCGGTCCGTAAAATTTCTTTTCACGGTTTACCCACATAGCAAAGCGGGCATCCATCCAAGCGTTTACCTCTGTATCTTCTGCGGTGGGGGTGTAGCGCTGGTGAACCATGCCCTGAATCGGCACATCCACCTCTACGTCCCCTTTATCGTTCTCAGGTGTATCATAGGCAAACACAGAATCGTCAAGTTGCGCAACCAAATCTTTAAAATCCGCATGGAACTTTTTGACCGTGTCCGTATCCGCAACAGCGGGCGCACCAATCCCAATGAGTACCGTCCCCATCAACAAGGAAAGACAGAGCAGGATAGCCCCTATTCTTTTGCATACGGATACAACTTTTTCGTTTCTCATTGCCGTACCTCCCATGTTCGCTTTCAACGCATCGTTGTATATGTGTTTTTGTTGTTTTTTCCGGATTTTTCCAATCGTGGTGGTTTTCCCCATTTTGTGACACCACCCCAATATTATATTTACGCTTGTATTGTAGCATATTTTGCCGAAAAATTAGGATTGACATTTGTTTGTAAAACTTGTTATAATGTTGTCAGTGAAAGGCAGGTGTTTTCCTTGTATCACATAGAAACAATCGTCACGGAAGGCTATACGGACATCAACCCTGCGCAGTTCGGTTATGAGGTCTGTTCGCCGTCAAAATCCTTTGGTCCTGCCGTTCGGTATATATGGTTACTGCATTACGTCGTCTCAGGCAAGGGTGTTTTTCGCTGTGAGGGGAAGGAATATTCCGTTTCAGCGGGGCAGGTTTTCGTGATAAGGCCCTTAGAGGAAACCTATTACGAAGCGGACGCTGACGACCCGTGGCAGTATATTTGGGTCGGTTTTTTTGCCCAAAACAGTTCCCTGACCAAAGCATTACAAGCACCGATCATCACCGCCCCCGGTATTGGCAAGATCTTTGAAGATATGCGCCGTTGTCAGGGTTTAGAAAACGGTAAAACCGCTTTTTTAGCGTCACGTATTTGGGAAATCGTCTCGCTGATATTGGAATCCGAGGAAAAAACCACCGATTACGCCGAAAAGGTGTTACATTGTCTTAATTCCGAATATATGGGGGATATCACCATACAAGGTATTGCCAACCGCTTAAATCTCGACCGTTCTTATCTTTCTACGGCTTTCAAAAAGAAATACGGCATTTCGCCGATGCAATATCTCATGAATCTGCGCTTGGAAACTGCGGCAGAACTGATGGTAACACACGGAAAACCCCCGTCATTAGCCGCCATGTCGGTGGGATACCCCGATATCTATAATTTTTCAAAAATGTTTAAAAAGAAATTCGGCTGTTCCCCGCGCCGGTATATACAACTTGCCAAAAACAATACCAAAGCATAACGGCACAGCATTTGACCTACGCACTTCTGCCGCCCCGAAAACACAAAAAAATATTTAAAGCCGTCGGATTTAAAATGCATCCGGCGGCTTTTTATGGTTTTAAATCGGCGTTTGTTATGTATGTTTTTACATCTGTACACATACAATGTAAAAAGGCGGTGACACTATGCAGAAAAATGTATCTCTCTGGCAGTTTGCCGGGTTTTGCTTATCTTCGCTCGGCGGTACGCTACTGCATTTTTTGTACGATTGGACAGCGAAAAGTTTACTGGTCGCGCCCTTTTCGGGTGTAAATGAATCCACATGGGAACATATGAAACTGCTGTTCTTTCCGCTGTTTCTTTTCGCATGGATACAAAGCCATTATTTTAAAGCATACAAGCGTTTCTGGTGTGCAAAGCTTATCGGCATCACAGCAGGACTCATCTCTATTCCCGTGTTGTTTTACACGTATAACGGCGCTTTCGGCAAATCTCCCGACTGGTTTAACATTACCATTTTCTTTATCGCAACGGCGCTGGCATTTTTGCTGGAATGGCGCTTATTTAAGCAAAAAAATATGTCTTGCAAATCACCGCGCTTGGCGTTCCTCGCCCTATGCATTATCGGCGTTTTGTTTATCCTGTTTACGTTTTTCCCACCAAACATACCGCTGTTCGCAGACCCTTTAACCAAAACCTATGGTATATAAAAGAGCGCGCATACAGCGGGTGGTCATAGGGATAAAAAATAGAGAAGATACACAAATATCGCGTGTATCTTCTCTTTTTTGTGGGTATTTTTCCTGCCTCCCTTGCCTAAAGGGAGGGGGACCGCCGCGCAAGCGGTGGTGGAGGGATATATCCCCCAGTCTTTCGCCTACGG
>JAZPXM010000034.1:0-11508 GCA_045543675.1 Acutalibacteraceae bacterium | reverse complement strand
CTAAAGGGAGGGGGACCGCCGCGCAAGCGGTGGTGGAGGGATATATCCCCCAGTCTTTCGCCTACGGCGAAATCCAGCCCCCTTTAGGCAAGGGGGCCAAGTGCAGCCGCAAGTTTCATCAAATCCCTTACCGCAACTCCCATACGGCGGGGTGTTTTTTATTGTGCCACCGCGGCATATAACGATGCGTACATACCGTTTATCGCTAACAATTCTTGGTGATCGCCTTGCTCGACGATTTTGCCGTCTGCCACCACCGCGATTTCATCTGCGCCGCGAATGGTGGTCAATCTATGTGCTACCACCAAGGTGGTACGCCCGACGCACAGATCGTCTAACGCTTTTTGGATTAGCACTTCGGTGGTGTTATCCAACGCAGACGTAGCTTCGTCCAAAATGAGTATCGGCGGATTTTTTAAGAATACACGCGCGATACATAAGCGCTGTTTTTGTCCGCCCGATAAACGCACGCCGCGTTCGCCGATAACCGTATCGTAGCCGTCGGGCAGGGTCATAATGTAGTCATGCAAATTCGCGCGTTTTGCCGCGTCAATGATTTCTTCTTCGGTGGCATCGGGTCTGCCGTACAGAATGTTATCCCTGAGTGATGCATTAAAGAGATAGACGTCTTGTTGTACGATGCCGATATTGCGCCGTAAATCTTCCATACGGATTTTATTGACCGGCAAACCGTCCACCGTGATCTCACCGCTTTTCAGATTGTAAAAATGCGGGATAAGGTGACAAATGGTGGTCTTGCCGCCACCGGACGGACCGACAAGCGCAAAGGTCGTACCTGCGGGGATAGACAGCGATACGTCGTTTAAAACGGCATCGTCTTCGCCGTATCCAAAATGCACGTTTTTAAAGGCGATATCACCCTTTAAGCGGTCAACTGCTACCGCGTCGGGTGCATCCGTTTCGGGTACGGTGTCTAAGATCTCAAGAAACCGTTCAAACCCCGAAACACCGTTTTGGAACTGTTCCATAAAACGAATCAACGTGTTAACAGGCCCTAAAAACATACTGATAGAAACCACAAATGCGGAATAATCCGCGAACGTGATAGAACCGTTGTACAAAAACAGACCGCCTGCAATCAAAATCACCACGTTGAAAATGTCGGTGATAAAGGTGGTGGAAGAATGGAATTCACCCATAGCTTTGTAAGCGTCTTTACGAGCAAGCTGGAAAGCGGTGTTGCCTTCTTCAAACTTTTCGATCTCTTTATCGCTGTTGACAAACGCTTTAGTCACGCGAATGCCCGAAATACTGCTTTCTACCGCCGCATTGATCTGTGCGGTGGATTCGCGGCTTTCCTGAAATGCTTTGCGCATCTTTTTGCGTGTGAATAAAGATACCACCACCAAAAACGGCACGCACGCGAACACGATAAGGGCTAAACCCCAATGTATGTAGGAAAGGTATGCAAACGAGATAATGACCGACAACGACGAAATAATGACGTTTTCGGGGCCGTGGTGTGCCAATTCGCTGACGTCAAACAGGTCGCTGGTCAGGCGGGACATAATTTTGCCCGTTTCATGATTGTCGTAGAACGAAAACGGCAGTTTTTCCAAGTGTCTGAAAAGGTCACTGCGCATCTGGGCTTGCATACGGATACCCATCATATGCCCTTCATATTGGATAAAGTAATTCAACCACATACGGAAAAGGTATAGAAGCAGTAACACCCCACCGTATAGCAGCACCATAGTATATTTACGGTTGGGAATTAAGTCGCCCAGCATTTCGCGGGTAACGATGGGGTATACCGTGCCGCAAAGCGCCACCAAAAGCGACGCCAACATATCAAAAAAGAGTAATTTTTTGTGCGGCTTGTAGTACGAAAGAAATCGTTTTAACATTTTATCACCACTGTTGCTATATGAGATTTTGGGAAATTTAGCGAAAAAAGTATATAAAAAGGGGATAGTGCATCGGGCAATCGTGCGGCGTTTTTATTTCAGTTCCACAACAGTAACGCCCGTTTCGCCTTCGCCGAAGGTGCCTAAACGGTGACCTTTGACCGACGGATGCCGTTTCAGGTGCTGGCCCACGGCAGTACGCAGTACCCCTGTGCCTTTACCGTGAATAATGGTGATACGCTCTAACCCTGCCAACACCGCATTGTCAATAAAGCGGTCTACCTCCAGCAATGCTTCTTCCGCGTTCATACCGCGCAGATCCAAATCCGTTTCGGCACTTCTCTCCATACGGGACGCCAGCCCGTTTTGCCGTGTGCCGCCGCGGTTTTGTGCGTTTTTCTGCGCTTTTTGTTTTTCTTCGCAGAGTTTTAGGTTGGCAAGCGGTGCGCGGGTGCGGATAACACCGATCTGCACTTCTACCTGCTCGCCGTTTGGCGTTGCCAACACAACTGCTTCCTTGCCGATGTCCTTTAACGTCACGCGGTCACCCACCTGCAATGCACGCGGTAACACATACCCGTCATCCGCGCGGGCGACCACGGGGTCTATCTGTTCGTCAAGCCTTGCAAGGCGGGATTTCAGACGGCTGGATGCGGACGCTAAATCGGCGTCTGCCTTGCGTTTTACTTTACGGATATCCTTTAATTCTTGCTGTAAACTTTCCGCTTCGGCACGTGCTTTCTCCAATATCCGTGCCCCTTCGCGTTTGGCGTCTTCCAGAGCGGCAAGGCGTTCTTTTTCTAACTGTTCCAAACGAGCAAGCAACTGCGCCTCTTTGTTGGCGGCGGCCGCCGCTTCGCGCTTGGCATCCGCTAACTGCGCTTCCAATTCACTGCGACGGGTCTCCAATTCGGATACCACTTCTTCCAAGCGGCGGTCTTCCCCCGAAACAAGCGCTTTCGCCCGTTCCACCAAAGCGATATCCATACCCAGTTTTTCCGCAATAGCAAATGCATTGGAACGCCCCGGTGTACCGATAAGTAAGCGGTAGGTCGGGCGTAAGGATGCCACGTCAAATTCGCAACTGCCGTTTTCCACCCCCGCGGTCTCAATGGCGTATGCTTTCAGTTCGGCATAGTGGGTGGTGGAGATCACCCGCGCACCTTGCGCGCGCAACTGTTCCAAAATGGATACCGCCAATGCCGCGCCTTCTACGGGGTCGGTACCCGCGCCCACTTCGTCCATCAACACAAGCGTTTTATGGTCGGCTTGCTTTAAAATGCGGATAAGGTTGGTCATATGTGCGGAGAAGGTGGACAACGATTGCTCAATAGATTGCTCGTCACCGATATCCACCAGAATTTTACGGAAAACAGACACGGTACTGCCGTCCCGTACCGGCGGCAACAGACCGCACATGGTCATTAAGGTCAAGAGCCCGACCGTTTTTAAGGTGACCGTTTTACCGCCTGTGTTGGGACCCGTGATAACCAAAGTGTCAAACGCGCCGCCGAGTTCTACGTCGATAGGCACCACCTTTTCGGGATCGATAAGCGGATGGCGTGCCCCTTTCAAATGCAGGTGACCGTCGTCGGTCACGGTGGGGCGACTGCCTTTCATCGCGTACGCAAGACGTGCTTTGGCGAAAATGACGTTGAGTTCCACCAAAATATCATAGTC
Source organism: Acutalibacteraceae bacterium (assembly GCA_045543675.1). GTDB lineage: Bacteria > Bacillota > Clostridia > Oscillospirales > Acutalibacteraceae > URNF01. Next base: position 7,960 of record JAZPXM010000034.1, on the reverse strand, counting down.
GCTCGCAATACTGCCTGCAAAGCCGCCGACTTCTGCAGACAATTCCGCTAAAATGCGTTCAATTTCCGCCGCTTCACGCGACTCTAACAAGCGGATCTCGTTATTGGTCTCCACCACCGCCATCGGCTCGACAAATACGGTGGCGCCCGATGCGGACGTATCGTGCACAAGGCCGGGCACGTTGGCACGGTGCTCAATGCGCACCGGCACAACAAACCGCCCGTCGCGGATGGTGATAATGGGTTCTTGCAGATATTTTTGGGTCGCCGCGGCGTGCACCATTTTGTCCAACTGGTCACGCACGCGTGCGCTTGCCGCCCGCAGTTTGCGGCGAATATCCGCAAGAGCAGGGGAAGCGGTATCTGCTACGTCTTCCTCGGTAGGTAGAACGGCGTTTATTTTTTCTTCCAGATATTTGTTAGGGGACAATGCGAAAAAGCGGTCATCCAAAACGGTGTCTGCTTCTAAAATATGTTTGCGCCAGTCCGATACGGTACGCACCGTGCGCAACAAACTTGCAACATCCAACAATTCGCGCGGGGAAAGGGATGCTTCGGATGCCGCGCGGTGTAAACTGTCTCCGATATTTTTGAGCATACCGAAAGACGGCGCACCAAAACGCGCCATCAACCGGAAGGCATCGTCCGTTTCGGTCAAAAGGCGGTTTATTTCGTCTGTATGTACCGCGGGTCGTAATTGCTTTGCCTTTGCCGCGGCGTCGCCGCCTGCCGTTTCCTTGGCAAGACGGTCTAAAATCTTATCAAGTTCCAGCACCCTGATCTGATGCTCCAAAATGCTTCACCTCGTGATAAAAATCCAACGTTTTAAAACTGCGTCCCAACTGTGCTTTCATAAACCGTTCGGCAGCATCGCCAAACACGGCTTGCGACCCGTCGCTCAGCGAAAATGCAAAGCATTTGTCGGTGGGGCAGGTGATACTGTGCCTGATAGCGGTCAATGCGCCTGCAGATACGGCTACACCGCTTTGCGGTGCGTGTGCGGGACAGTAAAACTGCCCTTCCAACGGCAAAAAGATGCGGTCACCGTTCGGGTCGCCGCAAGCGGCGCAACCCGTAATATCCGCCATATATCCCGCGCTTGCCAACAACCGCCACTCTACCACCGCTTTGACAAGCGGCAGGGGGCGGGTACCTTTTTCCGCGTGCCGCAGGGCAAGCAGTAACAAAAGCAAGGCATCTTCGGCATTTTCATCCGTGGGACACAGCGCGTTAGCCAGTTCACAGAAATACTGTGCAAGCGCTGTTTTTTCAATATCTTCACGCAAGCCGAAAAAAGTTTCCAACGGTTGCGCATCTTCCACTATGTACATATCCCGCCCTTCTATTAAGCGCAGGCGGGAAAACATCAAAAGGCCGGTAGCAGAACCCGAGCGGCTTTTGATACGGCGTGCACCGCGCACTGCGGCGCGGACGACCCCTTTTTGACGGGTAAGTACGGTGATAAAACGGTCGGCTTCTCCGACACCGTTAAATTCCCGTATGACCAGTCCCTCGGTCAGAAGAGACTCCCCCCGTTTCTGTGCGGTCGACATTCTGCTCCTCCTTTCGGTCAACGGCATTGGTCGCGGCGTAGATGTCCACCCCGCGATACCGCAGATAGTCTGCAATATGTCCTGTTTTTTTAAAGGTTTCCCACAAGGTTTCTTCGTCCATATATATCCGCCCTTTCATAACTTAGTATGAAAGGGCGGTTTTAAAAAATCCGTGGGAATTATTGTTTATTGTTGTAACCAAAATTCGACAACTGTCCTGCACGGTTGCGCCAGTCTTCGCGAACTTTGACCCAGCATTGCAGGTTGACTTTGCTGTCTAAAATGTATTCCAATTCCTTGCGGGCGTTGGTGCCGATAGCGCGTAACATCGCACCGCGTTTGCCGATGACGATGCCTTTGTGCGTTTCACGTTCGCAAACAATGACCGCATCCATATCGATGATGGGTGTACCGTTTGCGGTTTCGCGTTCTTCCCAACATTCGATCATCACCGCAATACCGTGCGGCACTTCGTGTTCCAAAAGATGCAACGCTTTTTCGCGGATAATTTCCGCGGCGAGTACCCGTTCGGGCTGGTCGGTCAACGCATCGTCGGGGAAGAAATGCGGACCTTCCACGCCGAACGTATGCAGATGTTCCACCAACTCTTTTACGCCGTCACCCGTTTTAGCGGATACGGGGAAGATGCTTTCAAACGGATACGCTTCTTTCCACGCGTCAATGCAGGTGAGCACACGGGTTTTATCTTCCAACGTATCGGTTTTATTGATCACCAACACGGTGGGAGTATTATCGCTTTTTAAACGGCGGATAAGTGCCAACTCGTCGTCGCCGATTTTTTCGGTGGGTTCTACCACCAGCAAACACACTTCTACGTCGTTCATTGCTTCACCGATAGAACGGCGCATAAACTCGTCCAGCTTATTGCGCGCGCGGTGCTGACCGGGGGTATCGGTAAACACAAACTGTGTTTCATTTTCGGTCAGTACGCCCATAATGCGGGTGCGGGTAGTTTGCGGCTTGTCCGACACGATAGCAATTTTACTGCCCACCATACAGTTGAGCAACGAAGATTTACCGACGTTGGGTTTGCCGACGATGGCGATAAAACAGTTTTTTGTCATACTTATTCCTCTTCTAACGTGTAACTGAAACTGCGGGGCAGTCCCAATTTATTCATCACGGTTTCTTCTTTTTCACGCATATGTACCGCTTGCATACCGCCTTCTACGTGGTCATAGCCAAGCAGGTGTAACATCGAATGTACGGTTAAATACCCGACTTCGCGCTGTAAACTGTGTCCGAACTGTTCCGCTTGGCTTGCGGCGCGTTCGGCAGAGATAACAATGTCACCGAGCATACACGCACCCGTCGCAGGGTGTTTATCGTACACGCCGTTTTCACCCAGCGGGAAAGACAGTACGTCGGTCACCGCATCAATGTTGCGTTGTTCACTGTTTATCATACGAATGGTGTCGTTGTCCACAATAGAAATGTCCACCGTCGCGGGCGCGGAGAAATTCTCCAATTCCAACACCGCGTGGCAACAGCGACGCATCAGCAGACGCATACCCGACGGGATGCGGAATGCTTTTTGTTTGTTCTCAATGTTTACCTTGATCTTTTCCATACGCTCTCTTTCCTTCTTTAGTCACGGGGTTTGTGCGTTCTTTTTTGCTTTTATCGAACTTTTCGTACGCGGCGATAATGCGTTGTACCAGTTCGTGTCTTACGACGTCTTTTTCGGTAAAGTGGCAGATCGCCACGTCCTGTACACCGTCCAGCACCCGCATGGCTTCTTTTAAGCCGCTGTTTTTGCCGTCGGGCAGGTCGATTTGGGTAATATCCCCCGTTACCACCATTTTGGAACGGAAGCCTAAACGGGTCAAAAACATCTTCATCTGTTCGGGTGTGGTGTTTTGCGCTTCGTCTAAGATAATAAAACTATCGTCCAGCGTTCTGCCGCGCATATAGGCAAGCGGTGCAATTTCAATGTCGCCGCGTTCCATATATTTCTGATAGTTTTCACTGCCTAACATCTCAAACAGCGCGTCGTATAACGGGCGCAGATACGGGTCGATCTTGGCTTGCAGATCACCGGGCAAAAAGCCGAGTTTTTCGCCTGCTTCCACAGCGGGACGGGTCAAGATAATACGGTCTACCAGTTTGGCACGGTAGGCGCTGACCGCCAACGCTACCGCCAGGTAGGTCTTACCCGTACCTGCAGGACCGACGCCGAGAACGACCGTGTTATCGTTGATAGCGTCCGCATATTGTTTTTGCCCTAACGTTTTGGCTTTGACGGGTTTGCCTTTTGCGGTAACACATAAACTGTCCGCCGATAATTGCGGCAAGCGTTCTTCCGCGTCTTCATCCACCAAGGTGATGACATATCGCACATTTTGTTCGGTCAACTGTTCACCGCGACGGATAAACTGTAAAAGACCGTCTACCGCCCGCGCCGCTTTCGCTACCGCCTCGGGTTCGCCGCTGAGTTTAATGGTGGTGTCACGGCTGACAATATTTACGCCGAAATGGTCCTCTATCATCCGCATATTCTGGTCGAAACTCCCAAACAGGGAGATCGCCTGTTCCATACGGTCGATGTCAATGATTTGTTCTGTGGTCATATTCTCTCCTAAATACCTATAATTACCTTTATTTTACCAAGTTTATCCGTGTTTGTCTACCGTTTCATCAACAATTTTCAGCGGAATTTCTTTCGCAATGTTTTCTTCACACAACAAAGTGACCGAAAGGGTGTATCCTTCGGCGGTCACGGCGGTTTTGCGGTCGGTTTCCCGCTTGACGGACACACCGCTGTCGGCGAGCGCGGCAATCTGCGCTTGTATGCGCTGTACCGCTAATGCGCCCGCTTGCTCCTGCGTATGCGTTATGACCGTTTCGGCGAGCGGGATATAGCGCGTGTCCACAATGCCTATCGGCAGGGAGAATTCACCGTTTGACGGGAAACGGTGGTAGGTGTTAACAGTATGCCGCCCGACAAGCGGCGTATGTGAAAAAAGCGGTATATCCCACCCTAAAAAGCGTAATGACGGGCGAAAAACAGGCTTGCCGCACGGTAAAAATTGCGTTTCGGAAAACGGGACGGTCACCGTAACGGTATGGGTGGTTTCGGCGATAATACGACCTGCCGACCGCTTGAAAAACATATTGCCTTTGTCGGTTTCTACCGTTCCGCTGACCAGTACCGTGCCCGCGCTGACCCCGTCACCGACCTGCACGACCCCTTTGCCGCTGTGCACTTCGGTTTTGACAATGCGCCCGTCCCGTGTGGCCACCAAATTGGAGCAACCGTCGTTAAAATACTGTATGTCGGGGGTCGGGATACGGGTGTTGACCGCTATGCGCGCCACACATCCCGATGGGTTGACCGAAACGTATACAAGATTTTCCAGCTTGGATAACGCTTCAATGCGCAACGCCTGCATATTTACGTCCCGTATTTTACAGCCTACAAACACACCGTTTTCGGCAACCGCCGCTTTAATGTGTGCGTGGTCTACGGGGGTATCCGCTTGCACCGTCACCACCCAGATTCTGCCGGACAATGCCCACAGTAAAACGGCACTGAGCACAAGCCCGATAGGGATGCCGATGCGTTTGCGGTACGGAAACAGACGAAAATACATACCGCGTTTACGTGTGATTTTCAACCGCATACACGCCCGCTTGGCGATAGGACGCAAAAGGCGGTACTGTGCGGCGGGGCAGGATGCAAAAAAGCGTTCCCCCTGACGGCGCGTGTCGGTGATTTGCAATCCGTTGTCAGCGGCTTCGCTTAAAAACCGTTCAGGAAAACCGCCCTCGGACGTGAACTGCACGTATCCGTAGAAAAAACGCAAAAATCTCAGCCACATACCGCATCCTCCTCGAAATGTACGGTGGCAATTTGCCCGCAAATACACGCCGCGCCGCCTGCCATACGGCATATCCGTAAAGTATCTCCCTCAAATCCAAGCGTGCCGGCGGTAGTTTGTAATACGATGCGGTTTTGGTCGTAGCACAGTATCCGCACACACCCTTCCACCACCGCTTGCCGTACGGTGTATTCCACCCGCAACGGCCGTAACACCGTTTCTACCCGTTTGCGTAATGCTGTGTTTCTTTTGCGCATTCTACCACGCCCCTTGGTTATAATTCTCAGTTTTTTGTGATAGATATATAGCGAAATGGGGGATAGAGTATGCAAAAAACGGTAAGAAATATCCTGCTTTGTTGTGCCGTCACAGCGGGGGCGGCACTGTTGTTTTGTTTCCCTGCACCCGTATTGACGGGAGCTTCCCGCGGTCTGTCCCTTTGCGGCAACGTATTGATACCGTCTTTATTACCGTTTCTGACGTTGGTGGGGGTGTGTATGCGCGGCGGCTTGGGGGATGCCATCGGGACGGTACTGCGCCGCCCGACAGCGTTTTTGTTTCACCTGCCTGCCGCTGCCGCCGCACCGCTTGTGTTTTCGTTTTTGGGCGGATATCCGGCAGGGGCGGTGGCGGTAAAGCAGTTGTTAGAAGATGAACAGATCACCGAAAAACAAGCGATGCGGATGATGCATTTTTGCGTCGGTGCAGGGCCTGCGTTTGCGGTTGGTGCAGTCGGTGGAGTGATGTTGGGCAGTATACGTGCAGGATGGGTATTGCTGTTGGCACACGTTGTGTCCGCGTGGCTTCTGGGCGTTTTTGAGGCGCGCCGCGTGCCACTCGTATGTAAAACCGCTACGCGCCCTTTGCCACAATCGTTGTCGGTGGCATTTACCGCGGCGGTACAAGCCGCAACCGAAACGCTGGTGGCAATGAGCGGATTTGTGATACTGTTTTCTATTGCTTTATCTCTTGCAGACGGTGTGGGAATCGCCGCATTTTTGGATAGATATGTTGCAGGTGGGTCGGTGATGCTCGCAGGGGTCTTGGAAGTGACGGCAGGGTGTATGGCGGCGGCGGGTGCCGCGACGCCGCTATTATTTCTGGTCGGCTTTTTTCTGTCGTTTGGCGGCGTATCGGTGCACTGTCAGGTGCGTACCATTCTGCAAAAATACCCTGCGGCGCTGAAGGATTTTTTTCTTTTTCGGTTATTGCACGGCTTGCTCGGCGGGGGATTGACCGTGTTGCTGTTTGCGCTGTTTCCCGATACGGTGTCGGTGTTGGCGCCCGATAGCGTCGCTGTAAAACCTTTTGTTGTGTCGCCTGCCGTGTCACTTGTGTTTCTCTGTATGGGGGTCACTTTGTTAATGAGCGGCAAAAAAAGATTGCCAAACGGCGAATAATGTGATATGGTGTAAAAAAGGCAAACAAAAAAAAGGGGGGATACCGATGAAGCGCAAATTGTACGGCAATAACATTCCGCCGTGTTGTGAATACTGTGCGCGGGCACGGCGCAGTACGGATAATCGCTCGATGTTGTGTCTGAAAAAAGGTATCGTACCGCTGTATCACCATTGTCGCCGTTTTCGGTATGACCCGTTAAAGCGTATCCCTGTTCGTCAGCCGTCTTTGTCGGCATATAGCGAAGAAGATTTTAAACTTTAAAAATTTGGGGTTGACAAGTGGCATTTGGTATGTTAAAATGCCACTTGCACCGAAAAAGTGAATATGCGGCTTTAGCTCATCTGGTAGAGCGCCACCTTGCCAAGGTGGAGGTAGCGAGTTCGAGCCTCGTAAGCCGCCCCAACAAAAAAGTCTCTTTTGTCTACCGACAAAAGAGACTTTTTTGAATGATGTTTGCCTTCGGCAAATGATGACGGCTTCGCCTAATGATGTTCGCTTTGCGAATGATGTGTGGCTTCGCCACATTTTGGGGCAAACATCGCATCATTGCGACCCAAGGGAGCAACATCATATTTGCGTAGCAAATGCATCATGTCGCCATTGGCGATGCATCATTGAAAAACACCGAAATATATAGTATCATTGTAAAAAAGGAGGTCTGTTTATGAGATTATATAGACCTGTTGGACAGGCAGAATTGGATTTAATCGCAAAGGTGGATTACAGGGAATATCCTCCAAGACTTCCCGAACAACCTATCTTTTATCCTGTTCTAAATGAAAAATATGCTCGTGAAATCGCAGAAAAATGGAACAAAAAATCTGCCGATTCGGGTTATGCAGGATATGTTACAACATTTGAAATTGAAGATACCTATATTTCTCAATTTGATATTCAAACAGTAGGAGCAAGTTATCACCAAGAGTTCTGGATTCCCGCGGAAGATTTGGCGGAATTTAATCGTCATATCATAGGTAAGATTGAAGTCATCTGATCATTCAAGCACCTTTTCGCTTTTCTTACCTACATTTACGCACCGTTATGCTGCTCTTTCGCAGAAAAAAAGACCTTTTGTCTGTCAGACAAAAGGTGTTTTTCTTTTCGACGAAATCCGTCCTTGGAGACGGGATAAATCTACCTGCGGTGTATGAAATCACTTGCGTGG
>JAZPXM010000033.1:0-7694 GCA_045543675.1 Acutalibacteraceae bacterium | reverse complement strand
AACCGTTGCTGATACCGTTTACTACTTCAATTACATACGTCCTGTTCGAAAACTTAAAAGAAAACCGCCAGTCCAATACAGGCTTGAACTGGCAACTTAATTCTTTCCTTTTTTGTGTCTACTAACTATTGACTACTTCATCGGTATACCGAAACACGTTTTTTTATTCTCGTAATAACTTTTCTCTCTCCTTATAATCGGGCATCACACTTTGCACCACACGGTAAAACGCCGCCGAATGGTTATGTTGCGTGATATGTGCCAATTCGTGTACCACCACGTAATCAACAGCAGCTTCGGGATACTGCATCAGCCGCCAAGAGAAACACAGCGCATTTTTGGCACTGCAACTGCCAAACCGCCGTTTCGCGGACGTGATACGCACACCCGTAGGTTGCACACCCATTCTGTCAGCATAATATGCCACTTTTTGCGGTAATATATCCTTGGCTTTCTGCTTTAGCAGAGCCGTTTCCTGCGCAGTTGGTTCGGGATGCGCCTGCACCCTTGCCGCTTGGCGCGCGTAATGTACAGAAATCCACTCTGCGTGACCTGCCACAAACCGTTCAATTTCTTTATTTGGCATCTGTTTCGGCGCGCGTACCACAATTTCCAAATCTCTTGTAATTTCCAACGCCACCGTACGCCTGTTTGACCGTATAACCGTATATTCCATATATATCACCTAAAAAACGGGCCGCATTGCGACCCGTTTTTTATTTTTAACCGTTCTGACGCTTTGCCAACAACTGTTTGATCTTTTCGTGAGAGTCTACCAGCATACTGACCGATACGTCGTGATTTAATGCCGCAATAAAGTACGCAATGTACTTGGAAACATCCACCTCGTGGAACCACGGGCGGGACAATAATTCGGGAGAACGGTAGGTCAAATTGGTACCGAACACACCGTCCAACATACCTTCCGCAACCGCTTTATCAAAGCTGTCAAGACCTGCAGTAAAGGTGGCATAGGTTGCATACGCAAACACGCGACCCGCATTGCGTTTTTTCAATTCATAGGCAATATCCAGCATAGATTCGCCGGAAGCGATAATATCGTCCGCGATAAATATGTCTTTGCCCTCTACCGCGTTGCCGAGATATTCGTGCGCTACGATCGGATTTCTGCCGTTTACAACGCGAGAATAGTCACGGCGTTTGTAGAACATACCCAAATCCACACCAAGGCAAGAAGCGTAATACATATTACGGTTTAAAGCGCCTTCGTCGGGGCTGACGATCATCAAATGTTCTTTATCCACTTTTAAATCGGGGAAAGCACGGAACAACGCTTTCAACACCTGGTAGGACGGCATTACGTTGTCAAATCCCATCAGCGGGATAGCATTATGTACACGGGGATCGTGCGCATCAAAGGTCACAATGTTGGAAACGCCCATTGCCTGTAACTCCTGCAACGCTACCGCACAGTCAAGGGATTCACGGTAGTTACGGCGATGCTGTCTGCCGCCGTACAGAATGGGCATAATGACGTTAATGCGGTGGGCTTTGCCGCTGGTCGCCTGGATAATACGTTTCAGATCCTGATAATGATCGTCGGGAGACATTGCGTTCTCCTGCCCGAACATTTTGTATTTGCAGTTGTAGTTGCCCACGTCCACGATAATGAACAAATCATCGCCGCGGATACTGCTCTTGATAAGGCCCTTACCGTCACCCGAAGAGAAACGGGGACATTCTGCCTCAATCAAAAAAGTTTTTTCGTCACGACCGCATTTTTGTGCCCACTGGGTCAAATGTGCGTCGATTTTGGCACCGAGATCTTTTGCGCTGTCCAGCGCAATGATCCGCATAGGTGCAACGTATTCTTCCTGCCCGAAAATGTTTTCGCTGTTGATGTCATGATGCGCCATTTTTCTTTCCCCTTTTTATGAAAATATCATATATACGCATTGTACCATAAACCATAGTTATATGGCAAGGCGTTTTTCGTGCTTTTTCTCATATTTTTTAACTTTCCGCACCAGCACCCGCAATGCCCGCTTCTTTCAATTTGTGCCATAACCGTAAATCCACCGTCACGGTCATTTTAAGGCCCTCATTCACGTACTCCTCGTACTCTACAGCGCCTTCCCTACGGCATTGTTCCGCAAGCGAACCCTGTGAAAACGGAAACAGTAACTCCAGTCGTTTACGGTCGGGCGGTAAAGCCGCCGCGATAGCGTCCAATAACGCGGGAATACCGTCACCCGTCGCCGCGCTGATATGCACGCGGCCCGCATCATGGCGGAACCCGTCAAACAGCAGGTCACACTTGTTCAGCACCTCTAAAACGGGGCGTTCTCCCCTGCCGAGCGACTGCAGTAAATCTCGCGTAATCGCCAAATGCTCTGCAGCATCAGGGGAAGATGCATCACATAAGTTTAACACCAGATCCGCTTCTGCCGCTTCTTCTAACGTTGCGTGAAATGCACGCACCAAGTGATGGGGCAAACGGCGGATAAATCCAACCGTATCAATAAGGAGTACCGTTCTGCCATCCGGCAGTTTTAAAGCTCTTGTGGTAGTATCCAAGGTAGCAAACAGCATATCTTTTGCCAAAACACCTGCATCTGTCAACCGATTGAGCAAAGTAGATTTGCCCGCGTTGGTATACCCAACGATAGCCACCGTCCGAAAACCGTCTTTTTCACGGCGATCACGGTGTAGTTTGCGTCGTCCTTCCACTTCACGCAACTGGTCTTTTAGCGATTCGATGCGGCGGCGAATATGGCGGCGGTCACTTTCCAACTTACTTTCACCGGGACCGCGTGTGCCGATACCGCCACCCAAACGGGATAACGCCGTTCCTTGTCCCGCAAGGCGCGGTAACATATACTGCAGTTGTGCCAATTCCACCTGCAAACGTCCCTCCGCCGAATGTGCACGCCCCGCGAAAATATCTAAAATAAGCATCGTGCGGTCAACAACGCGGCAAGGGAGCGCATCTTCCAATCCGCGTTGTTGCGTAGGGGTCAATTCGCGATCCACGATCACTAAATCAATATCATCATTGATACAAATTTCCGCAACTTCCCAAAGCCTGCCACTGCCAATGCAGGTCGCTTTGTCGGGTGCTTCGCGTTTTTGCACCACGGTAGCGACGACTTCGGCGCCCGCCGTTTGCGCCAATTCGGTCAATTCCGAAAGGGCAACCTGCGCGTCATATTCACCCGTATCCACTTCTATCAGCAGACAACGTTCGGTTTTTTCTTCTCGTTTGATGTCTTCCATACAATATCCTTTCGGGAAAGTATTATATATTGTATAATAGCATAACCGTTTTAAAAAGGCAATATGTGTATGCCCTACGATATCGTTTGTTCGTATGATTGGCTTCTCCTCGAGGAGAAGCTGTCGAGCAAAGCGAGACTGATGAGGTGTTACACATTCTTTTTCACCTCATCCGTCGTGCCATTTGCGGGCGGGCGCTTAAAACCCACCCCTACGATATCTTTCGTGTGTGCATAGGGGAGCCGAGAGTATGTGCTATACAAAATAACCCCCGTTCACCTTGCGGTGAACGGGGGTTAAATTTACCTAACGGTACACATTATTCTGTTAGATGCCGACTTTCTCGGTCTTATAGGGATCGCAGAACAGTGAAAGGATGCCGCTCTCTCCAAGTTTGCTCTCGAACTTGGTCTTAGCCGCCTCGTTCTCGTAAACCAAAGTGGAATTTTCATCGTCAAACTGGCTCTTATAACGGCTGGTCGCCCAAATGCCGCATTCATAACTGCCGGTATTGGTGATATTCGCCGCTTCATACAGCGTAACGGTAGTATTACCGGTTACGTGATGGTCGCTACCCCAAGAAAGTTCATACTCATTGTAACAACCACCGTAGATACGACGGGTAACGGTACCGCTCTTGATGACAACGTTGGTATTACCGGTCATAGACACACGGTCACAACCGCCGAATACCTGCGCCACTTCACCACCGTTGATGGTCACGTGGGTGTCGCCGCTGATGGTGCCACCCTGGCCGGAACCACCATAAATCATATAGGCGTATGCTTCGCCGCCAAAGGTGATGTAGGTATCACCCGTTTCGGCGCCCTCGATGCCGCCGCCCCAGATACACACGTTGTGGTTTGCTTCGCCGGAAGATTTCAGCGCCGCGTTCACGTTGCCGCCAACGGTCACGTGTGCTTCTGCAACATAATTCTTAGCAGAACCGCCGAGAATATTGTAGTAGTTACCTGCGTACAGATAAATTTCGGTTTTTTCCAGGTTGTTTTCTGCAGACGCGGTAGCACTCCACAAGCCACCGTACACGCCGTTGAGCACACCTTCCATCGTAACGTCTTCTTTTACAACAAACTTATGGCCCTTTGCATAGATTACTTCGGGCAGTTCAGCTGTGTCGGTAACCACCAACGTGGTGGCAGCAAAGGTTACGGGAGAATTCAGATTGGTATGACGCGCCAAGTTGTAGGTGCCACCGCTCAAGGTGATAGCTTTATTCGCATCACCCGAGCCGACACTACCGGTCAACGTCACGGTGCCTTTGTTCACGACCGTACCCTGACGGGTGGTAAGCTCTATCGCTTTTGCCAAGGTCTTTACAGCCGTACCTTCTGTTTTACCGTCATTCGCGTCATCACCGTTTTCAGGGTCAAGATACGTAGTCATATTGAAATCTACGTGCTCCAAGAAAGAAGACATAAACGCGTCGGTATAGACAAGTGTTTCGACACCGTCAACCATCACTTTCAGATATGCTCTCGCCTTAATTTCAGTATCTTCTCTGCCTTCCAGGCCGATAACTGTCGCCGCAACGTCAACATAGTTGCCGCTGATATCGAAGTGCACATTTTCTTTCATTGCGCTCTTCTTGGCAATGTAGGGATTGGTGGAGTCAAAGGTCATTTCGCTGCCGTGACCGTTTGCCGCGCCCCAATCAAGACCTGCCTGCAACGCAAGTAACATACCGTAGTCGGTGACTTCATAATTCTCGCCGTCGATTTCGGCAAATTTCTTGTCGCCTTCGGTGGTGACATACATACGGCTGATAAAGCGCAGACCGTATTTTTCACTGTTGTACGAAGTACCTAAGTTCGCCATATTGATTTCGGAAGCATTACGCGCAGTAAAGAATTTCGCATCAAAGGTGATGTCTTCGGCGGTGTAGAAGTAATACACTTCGCCGCCTGTTACATCACTCTGGAAACCAACACGCTGTGCGGGATCTACGGTCGCACCGTTTGCATCCGTACCGCGCAGAGTGCCCGCTTTGAGCTGCCAACCCGCATCGGGTGTTGCGGTAACAATGTATTTGTACATACCGGATTTATCGGAAGACGTGCGTTCAACAGTAATCTTACCGCCTTCGGTCTTCTCTACGGTCGCAATCTTATACTGCGGAATACCGGCGGTATCGATGCGCAGTGTGCCGAAGTTAACACTGGCAGTGTTATGTGCAATGGCAAAGTAGCCGCTGTTCACATTGGTGAGCGCCACTTCAAACGTCTGCGAACCGATAGAACCGGAGAGAACACCGTCAGCAACCTTGACGGTAAGGGTGTTCTCTGCTTTGTAAGTGTAACCACCATCCGCAATGAGATCCACCCACTCAGTGCCGTTCCAGAACATAAACTGGGTTTTGTTGATCTTAATGGCATTGAGATCGCTGTTGAACGCAATTGCGCCGTTGGATTCAGCCGCCGCACCGACATTGCCCGCTTCAGGCATATTGAACACGAAGTATGCGGTACCAAAGTTGCCCGCGTCACTCAGACGAATCGCCCAACTCGCATCAAATTCAGCCGCTTGGATATATTCGCCATTGAGATGGTCTTTCGGTACGTATACGGTCATATGGTTGTCAACCGGGTCAGCGGTGTTGTCAACCGTTGCCGCAAGGTCTTTGAACTGCAACCACGCATTTCCATAGAGAACGTTCAGTTCAGCGCCCCGACCGTTATCCATCAGGCTGTTGCCTTTGTAAAGAGCAGTATCGATGTAATACGCATCCAGCCGCGCCGCCAGATACTCTTTCGCTTTGGTAACAAAGCCGTCAGGACCATTGACAAGTGCATTCATCTCTGCATTATTGCTGGTGATTTTGATGATGGTCTGTTCAGCATCCTTGTAGCCGATAGCATCCACCGTGTAGTCTTCGGTAGAAGCGATGACAGCGTCATCCAACATAATCTTGGTGACATCGCCCTCGGTTACCAAAGAGTACCCATCCGCTACTGCATATTCACGGTTTTTGTAGACGAAATGCTGACCGTCTGCGGTAAAGGGCAAATAGTCTGTATTTCCCGAACCGGGGTAGTTGATGTATCTTTTAGTCGTCTGCAGATACGTGGGAATACCTGCATTCGCCTGCGCAGCAGTACCATAGGGGACCAGGTCTCTGTATTTTACTTCATAAGCATCACCGGTATAACGATCGGTGGACGCATATGCATTCTCGGGATCGATCTGATCACCGTTACCGTCCAGTACGTTGATATACAAATTAGCAATGCTGACATCTGCCTGCCCAAGGAACACATTAATGTAACCTTCGTTTATGTAAGATACCGATTGAGACCCTTCATACAAGGTGGCAGCGGTAACAGAATCGGTAACTTTAATGGTCAACGTATCATTGAGCAATTTTGCGTACACACGCACTTTGTAATGTTTCGCACTGTCACTCCATAAGGTATATCCATCGGAAGCTGTGATTTCCGCAACTTTTCCCTCAAGGGGTTTCCCGTCCCGTATATTGATACCTTCAGGTCTTACTTGGAAAGCAATATGATTGGTATATGTATTTTTCGCTAATTCTGTGCCGGTATGCGTGCGGCCAGCTTCTTTACTGCGTAACGAGAAGGTAATCATACTGTAATTGTCACTATTATTCGTCAATACCACGTCCGAATACAGCTCAAGATTACGCGTCGTAATCACTTCACCGTTTACCTTCGGTGTCAGAACTAAGCCTTTACGTAATGCCTCACCGCCTTTGGGATATTCATTGTGCATTGTAAGACCGTTGGTCGTATAATACCAATACGCGGATTTACCTTTAGCACTAGCCCAACCTTCAACCAACGCCGAAATTTCTTCGGTTTTTTGATACGGCTCATCCATTTTTGCAAATTGACTCTCACGTCTTGCATAGAAATCAAATTTTTCTTTCAGATGCGCAACTGTAGCAGCGTCGTCCGCATAGGTTACATCGTTGAAAATGTAATTGGTGGTCTGTTTACCTTCCAACCAGAACATATCTTTGTCGGTGGCGCGGTAATAGGAACCTTCATAATATTTCGCAACAGCATCAAAGGATTCACCAAAGGAGAAGCCTTCGTCCTCATCACTAAAATCAACGGGATTGCCGTTGACATCCAGACGGGTCACTTCAATGTTGGCATATTTTCCCTGATTGCCCGAACCGCCGAGAACGAGATAACCTGCCCCCGCACGAGAGAGCGTGGTCGTTTCTTTCAACAATTCGGCACCTTCCGTATTGGTCAGTACCACAGTTGCCTGATGATTCACAACCGTCAAGGTCATATGTACTTCCACATCTTTGCCGATGCCGGTTTCCATTACTTTCGGCCAAACGGTTGCCACTTTTGTAGAGTTAGGTGTTTTGGCATTAGTACGATTCTGGTTGTTCATAAAATTCGTACCGCCCAATTTGCCGGTCACAGTGCGGTCATCTTTATCCGTCGCAATATCCGACGTAA
>JAZPXM010000032.1:0-7158 GCA_045543675.1 Acutalibacteraceae bacterium | reverse complement strand
AGATGAATTTAATGTCCCAAGTAAAATTTGGCTACTTCATCATAATGTTAAAAAGACTCCACATACAATTTTGACCTTTGAAGCAGAAGAAAAAGTGGTCTATCTTGAACTGACACCTCAATCAAACAAACCGTGGTATGTTAAAGAAATATTATATGAGAACGAGCAAAGCTTTGTTGATAGTTTTCAAAAAGATGACTTTACAATTATTGAAGTAACTAATCAAATAATAATCGGATCTCATCCAGACTCGTTGCTACAGCATTTGCCGCAACAATATAAATAACCGTGATGTACTTTTGGTCGTTCTTACCCCTACTCACACTACTTTTAGTCGCTCTTTGGCATGAAAAAAGTCACTTTTGTCTACCGACAAAGGTGACTTTTTTCAATGATATCCGTTCTTGTCGGAACGGGTGATATAGCTGACGCTATGATATCTGCTACGCAGATGATATACGCTTCGCGTATGAAGGAATGGATATGAAATCACCTTGAAATATCTAATATTTCAAACATATACGTCAACAATCCTAAAGAGGTCCCTTGTGTACTGCTACAAAAAAAACCGACTTGTTTTCACAAGTCGGTTTTTTTGTCCTTGATTTTTCTGTCTCACCCGACATATACGGTAGTTTCGCTCGACAGCCTATCTTTCTTCGCGGAAGTAGTTCAATCCTAGATGGGCGGGAGGCTGCAGTTCGCGTTTTTTACGCATACTCGTGATGATGAGCACCACCAGCGTTACCACGTACGGCAACATCTTAAACAGTTCTTTTTCCGCAAAACCAACGCCGGTGATATAACTGCTGGCAATATACAAACCGCCAAACAGAATGGAGCCTGCGATACCCAATGCGGGTTTCCAAGCAGTGAAAATAACCAACGCAATACACAACCAACCGATAGCATCAATGCAATATTCCCAGTTGCCGTGCAAATAATCCATAATGAACGAAAGACCACCCAGCCCTGCGACACCGCAACCAATGCAGGTGGCGAGATACCGATAACGGGCAACATTGATACCCGCCGCGTCCGCAGTGGCAGGATTTTCTCCCACTGCACGCAGGTGCAACCCAACACGGGTGCGATTAAGCACAAAAGACGTTGCGACTGCAATCACAATCGCCAAATATACGAAAATACCGTGGGACAGGAAAATTTCACCGAACCAACCAAGGTCCTTTGCAAACGGCAAAGATGCGGTGAAATACTTACTGCCTTTACTGAAAATAAGACCTGCTTTGGAAATCATAAAATTGGAAACGCCGACGCCGAACGTGGTGAGTGCCAAACCGGTTACGTTTTGGTTGGCACGCAGGGTAACGGTCAGAAAGCCGAAAATAAGACCCACTATCGCACCGCCCGCAAACGCCGCAACAAGCGGAATGATCACCGCGAGCAAGGGATTGATATTACGCACACCTGCAGCGGTAATGTACAGATATTCCGCATAACAACCGCAAGAAGCGCCGACGCACATCACGCCGGGGATGCCGAGATTTAAATGCCCCGATTTTTCCGCAATCGTCTCGCCTGTCGAGCCGAACAGAAAGGTCATACCGAGGCGGATTGCACTGACAATAAATGCTAACATCAGACCGCCTCCTTTTCTTTTTTCTGCACCGCAATTTTATATTGCAGGAAAAACTCACAACCGATAATAAACAGTAAGATAATGCCCGTCACAATATCCGAAATAGATGTATCGATACGGAAATCCGTAGACACCTGTCCCGCACCGAGCTTTAAGAACACGATAAGGAATGTGGTAAGCACCATCATCAAGGGGTTAAATTTGGCAAGCCAGGATACCATAATAGCGGTAAATCCCTGACCGCCTACCGTGTTGGTGTTGATCGTATGACTGGTGCCGCCAACCAACAAAAGACCTGCTATACCACAAACCGCACCCGAAATGAGCATCGTGCGCAGTACCACTTTTTTGACGTTGATACCGATATATCTTGCCGTGTTCTGGCTTTCGCCCACAACCGCTATTTCGTATCCCTGCTTGCTGTATTTGAGATAGACATACACCGCAACGGTGAGTATTGCCACCAACACGATATTCAAAAGATACGGCATACCGAAAAGATTAGGCAAGCCGTATTCGGGCATAGACGCCAATGCGCCCGACCCGCTTTTGACAAATGTTTTCAGGAACCACGCCACCAACTGAATGGCCACATAGTTCATCATTAACGTAAACAGCGTCTCGTTGGTGTTCCAATGCACCTGGAAAACAGCGGGTAAAAATGCCCACAACATACCCGCCAAAATACTGCACACGGTCATAAGCACAACCAGCAACCAATACGGCACCGTGCCGCCTAAAAACATCATTACCGACACGGCGGCAAGGCCGCCGACAAGCACCTGTCCCTCCGCACCGCAGTTCCAGAATTTCATTTTGAATGCAGGCGTGACCGCCAGCGAAATGCAAAGCAAGATCGCCATATTCTGCGCAAGGCTCCAACGACGGGTAGCCGTACCGAATACACCGTTTATCATAGAACCGTACACTTCAATGGGATTTTTACCGGTCAACATCATAATAAGCACCGCAGAAACCAAAAGAGCGGAAACAACAGCGATAACACGCACCAAAACAGCGGTCACAAACGGCACCTGTCCGCGTTTCACGATGTGAAACAGCGGTGTACGGGTCTTTTTTTCTTTTTTCGCCATTACGCTTCCTCCTCTGCAGTAGATTTGGTCATTAACAACCCGATTTCCTCTTTGGTGGCGCTACGGGCATCCACAACACCCGTGACTTTCCCCGAGTTGATAACCATAATGCGGTCACACAGTTCCAAAAGCACGTCCAAATCTTCGCCCACAAACACGATAGCGACGCCTTTTTGCTTTTGTTCGTTCAAGAGATTATAAATGGTATATGCGGAGTTGATATCCAAGCCTCGCACGGGATACGCCACCATCAACACGGTAGGCGCAGACGCGATCTCACGACCGACAAGCACCTTTTGCACGTTACCGCCCGACAGTTGGCGGACAGGGGTGGTGGCACCGGGGGTAACCACTTCTAAATCGTGAATAATACGTTCAGCAAGGTCTTTGGGCGCTTTGCGCTCTAAGAACATCGACCTGCCGCGGCGGTAACTGCGAAGCATCATATTGTCTACAATATCCATATTGCCCACAAGACCCATACCCAAACGGTCCTCAGGCACAAAGGATAACCGCACACCCAAATCACGGATCTGTACGGGCGTTTTATTGCGCAAATCTTCCACGTTGCCCGTACGGGGGTCGTTATAGTAAATATCGCCTGCGGTCAGATGCTGCAAACCTGCAATCGCTTCTAAAAGTTCGCGCTGACCTGACCCCGCAATACCCGCGATACCGAAAATCTCTCCCGCGCGTACCGAAAACGTCACATCGTCTAACACCACCGCACCCAAGCGGTTTACACAGGTGATATCTTTCACCACCAAACGTTCTTCCTCGCCTTGCGGCGCACTGCGTTCGATATTGAGCTCGATTTTTTTGCCGACCATCATTTCTGTTAACGCCGCTTCGTCTGTCTCGGCGGTCAGTACCGTACCGACGTATTCCCCTTTGCGAAGCACGGAAACACGGTCGGAAAGGGACAACACCTCATGCAATTTATGCGTAATGATAATAATGGCTTTACCCGCATCACGCATACGACGCAAAACCGCAAACAGTTTTTGGGTCTCCTGCGGGGTAAGTACCGCTGTCGGCTCGTCCAGAATAAGAATATCCGCGCCGCGATACAATACTTTCAGAATCTCCACCGTCTGCTTTTCGGACACCGACATATCGTATATCTTCTTGTTCGGGTCTACATCAAAGCCGTACTGCTCACTGATCTCGCGGATTTTGGCGGCAGACTGTTTTAAATTATATGTATTTTCTTCCAACCCCAAGACAATATTTTCGGCGGCAGTAAACACGTCCACCAACTTAAAATGCTGATGGATCATACCGATCTTGTAGTCAAACGCATCTTTGGGAGAACGGATGACCACCTCTTCCCCGTCGATGAAGATCTGCCCTTCATCGGGATAATAAATACCCGAGATCATATTCATCAACGTGGTTTTGCCGCTGCCGTTTTCGCCGAGAACGGATAAGATCTCACCGCGATTTACGGTAAGATTCACATTCTTGTTGGCTACAACGTTGCCAAAGGTTTTGGTTATGTTTTTTAACCGGATGGCGGGTTGCGTACTCACGAAAAACCCCTCCTTATCATATTGCTCAATACGGCACTCTCCCGAGAATGCCGTATTCAACAATATACTGTATTTTTATAAAAGTATATTTTTAATAAGGCGGGGCACGGAAAGGTGCCCCGCCTCGTTGGTAACCAAATTAGAATTTCTCGTTCAGCAAGGTGATACCGTCGATGCGGATATCAAAGTAAGGAGCCGAACGGTGTTTGGACTCGAAGAACACGCCGTTTTCGATAGCTTCGGTGTCGGGCGTGAATTTATCGTCGGTGTCAACGTCAGCTTTGTAGGTGTCGAGTTTTGCGCCGTCTTTCTTCCAGTTGGCAGTATCAAACACGTTGAGCGTGCCCGCTTTGAATGCCGCAACAGCATCTTCAACCGCTTTAACGGTACCCTCAGCGGCCACATCCTGGTTGATGCCGGTCAATACTACAGAACCTTCAGCGATACCGCCGGTCCAGTCAGCATCAATTTTGGTGTTGGTGTTAACCGCTTTGATGATGTAGTTGTAGTACGGTGCCCAGTTGATGGCGGAAGAAACCAGGAATGTTTCGGGGCAGGTCTCATACGTGCTGCCGTTGTAGGAAACGTTGGGAATACCCGCAGCTTCGCAAGCGGACGGAGCACCCATAGAGTCAGCATGCTGGCTGATGAGAACGCAGTCACGTGCGATAAGCGCTTTCGCCGCATTTTCTTCTTCGATGGCGTCATACCAGGAACCGGTGAACTGTACTTCCATGGTCACAGACGGGCAAACAGATTTCATGCCAAGATAGAAAGAGGTGTAGCCGGACATAACTTCAGCGTAGGTATACGCGCCGACGTAACCGACTTTTGCCTGTTCAGCAGTAATTTTGCCGTCTTTGATCATTTCGTTCAGTTTCATACCGGCAACCAGACCGGCAAGATAACGGCCCTGATAAATGGACGCGAACGCATTGTGGAAATTGTCAAGACCGGACGTGTGTGCCATCGTACCGGTTGCGTGGCAGAACTGCACATCTTTAAACTCTTTCGCGGCTTTCAGGATGAAACTTTCGTGACCGAAAGAGTTAGCGAAAACAACTTTACAACCCTGATCGACCAAGTCTTTTGCTGCAGTGTAGCAGTCGTCGGTCTCGGGAACGTTCACTTTAATGATAACCTGTTCATCTTTGAGGCCCAAGTCTTTCTGTACGGACTTTACAGCGTTAATGAAGTTCAGGTCATACGTGGATTTTTCATCATGCAAGCAGATGAAACCGATTTTGAAATCGTCAGCGATGTCATAGTCTTTGACGATTGTGGGCGCTGCCAAAGGAGACGCGCTCATGCCAAGGATTTTCTCGTCTTCCTGTGCGCCGCAAGCCGCGAGGCCCAGAACCATAACGAGTGCCAAAAGAAGTGCCAGGATCTTTTTCATTTTCTTTTCCCCCAATTTTTTTATTTACTATGGGCTTCACCGCCCATTAGCAACCAATGTTTACGTCAGATAAACTCTATGCCCGTTTGCGGGTCCATAGATTTTATCCGCGCCAGCGATTCGACGCGCACCCCTTGCGCACGCACCGTTTCGCCACCCGGTTGAAACGCTTTTTCAATCACAATGCCCGCGCCTACAACCGTAGCCCCTGCCGATTTTACAAGCGAGATAAGACCGAGTAGCGCACTGCCTTCCGCTAAGAAGTCGTCGATGATCAGCACCTTATCTTCGGGATGCAAAAACGATTTGGAAACGATAATATCATAATTTCTTTTGTGTGTAAAAGAAATAACGGGCGCAGTATACACGTCGCCCGCTATGTTCACGCTCTTATTCTTTTTTGCAAAAACTACCGGCACGTCAAAATACTGCGCAGCAATACACGCAATACCGATACCGGACGCTTCGATAGTCAGAATTTTATTGATTTCTGCACCTTCAAACAGGCGACGGAATTCCTTGCCAATTTCGCACAGGAACTTGACATCAATCTGGTGATTTAAAAAGCAGTCTACTTTGAGAACGTTACCCTCGTACACCTGACCCTCTTTACGAATCTTGTCTTCCAAGGCCTTCATAGCGACTGTCACCCCCGTCGAATGTTGTAGAAAAAACTACATAGCCATCATATCAAACTTTTCCAAAAAAATCAAGAGAAATCTGCATCGAAAAATAAGTTTTTTGAAAACAAAACCGCACGGGTTTTACCCGTGCGGCTGAAATTTTGGAATACGTTATTAGGAGACAAGCGAACACCGCATAATGTGCCATCGCTAACCGTCCCCTGTCTTCCCCAAAACTTATTATATTATTTCTCGCCCTCTATGATAATATAGTTGATTCTTTCAGTTGGATAATAAAGGATGTCACCATCCTCGCGAGTAACTTTCACAAGGTGTTCGTTTACGAACTCAAAGTCAACATCATCCAAAGTTTTCCCGGAGCCGAAGTCTATACCCATAGAATCTGCGTGACCTTTCGGCAGAGAACCACTTTGTCGAGAGCCGCCACACCCCGTTAGTATTGTTAAAAACAATGCCACCGTAACAATGATGATAAACTTTTTCATGCGCTTTACTCCTTGTGCAAATTCTTTCGTTACACGTAAAGTATCACATTTTCTAAATTTTGTCAATCCTCCACAACATCCGATTCAATATAGCTTGCAATTTCTTCGGGTGATTTCGGTTGACCGAGCAGTGATGCAGACGGTTCAAGGACTACCTTTGTTGCTTCCACATAATCGTGCTGCGTTTTTAGGATAAACATAGCCGGAAGACAGGGGACGGGAACACAGGGGACGGGTCTGTGTGTTACTGCCCCTTTTTTGTTATTATATGCTTGTGTCAAATTGGGAACAAATTAGTTTTCGGCTCCCTCTGACGAGGGAGCTGTCAGCGAAGCTGACTGAGGGAGAGATTTTTTAACAGCTAAATCTATATATTCACATACACCGCTAAAATTACGGTCAAT